>NZ_CALLXM010000118.1 GCF_937875265.1 uncultured Acetobacter sp.
CAGAAATGGTGGACCAGCTACTGGTCACAGGCCTATTCCGACTTCGGTCAGATCCCGGTGCATGAGGCGGATGAAAACCCGGCTCTGCTTTTAAACTGGAAGCAGTTTGTGACCGACACATGGGTGAGCTATGTGCACAATCAGGCCGGTCCTATCCGCCAGCACGCCCTGCCCTCCCAGTTTATCACCACCAACACAATGGGCTGGTTTGACGGGTTTGATGGCTACACGCTGCATCAGTCGCTCGATCTGGTCGGGTGGGACGATTATGAAACTGAATGGACAGACAACGCGGCACGGCATGATCTGGCACGTGGCTACAAGAACAAAAATTTCTGGGTTACGGAAACAGACCCCGGCTTTGTAAACTGGCGCCCCAACAATCTGGCGCATGACAAAGGCGAGGTCCGCGCCCTTGCCTGGCAGGCTGTGGGGCATGGGGCTGTTGCTGTGGAATACTGGCAGTGGCGCTCCGCCCTGAACGGGCAGGAGCAATATCACGGCGTGATTGCGGGTGCCGATGGCAACCCCGCCCCCATTTACCCGGAAATCCAGACGCTTGGTGCTGAGTTTGAAAAGGCCGCGCCAGCCCTGCAAGATACATCCCCGCATGCACAAGTCGCTTTGCTGCATGACATGCCCTCACGCTGGGCCATCAGCTTTCAGAAACAGGTGGAAGGCTTTAACCCGGTTAAGGCGCTGACAGCGTTTTATGCCCCCCTGCGCCATATGGCTGGCACCGTGGATGTTATCTCTCCCCTGCAAAATCTGGCGTCCTACAAGCTGATTGTTGCTCCCGGCCTGAACGTTCTGCCTCAAGCGACAGCTGACCATCTTCTGGACTGGGTCCGGCAGGGCGGACAACTGGTTCTGGGGCCTCGCTCCGGCATGAAGGATGCAGACAATGCGCTAGACCCGCGCCTTCAGCCCGGCCCGCTCGCGCCCTTCCTGGGTGCGCATGTCTCACAGTTTTATGGGCTTGATCAGTCTGTTCCGCTGTCTCTGGGCCAGACGCACGGCACGGGAAACCTCTGGGCAGAAACGCTGGTGCCCACAGACCCGGCAACACATCTGGAAGGCCTTTATGGGCCGTCCAATGGCTGGCTGGATGGTCAGCCTGTGGCTGTCAGTCATCAGGTTGGCAAAGGACGAATTACGTATCTCAGCACCATCCCTGATGCCGCAACGCTGGAAGCCTATATCAAAGCACAGGTGCAGAATGCCGGTGTTCTCTCACCTCTGTCGGGTTTGCCTGCTGACATTGAAGCCTGCCTTCGCTACGGCACAGACCATACTGTGCTGGTGCTGATCAACCACGCTAAAACCCCGGTCAGCTTCACGCTTCCGGATAAGATGACGGGCACGGATCTGCTGGATGCCGGGCAATCCTCTGGCCATCAGTTGACCCTGCCCGGTTATGGCGTTCGTGTTTTCAAGCTAGCCAAAACCCCTGCCTGACGGACTTTTCCACACCACAAACAAAAAGGGCCTCCTTCCTGAAAACCGGAAGGAGGCCCTTTTGCTATTTAGGCTCTGTAAAAAACCTCAGCCTGAAACACACACGTTTTAGTTGCTTTGCTGTACTGCATAAGGAGAGTGGCCGCCCGTCTGAATAAAGCGATCAACCGCAGCATCCAGCACCGGTAGCGGAACAGAGCCTGTTGCCAGAACGGCATCATGGAACGCACGCAGATCAAACGCTTTACCCAGTGCCTTCTCTGCCCGTGCACGGTTCCGGCGGATATCAGACTCTCCAAGATAATAGGAAAGTGCCTGAGCAGGCCATGCAATATACCGATCAACCTCGGTATCAATTTCATGCTCGGACAGCGCTGTATTTTCACGCAGATAAGCCCGCGCCTGTTCCCGGCTCCAGTGCAGATGATGCAGGCCGGTATCAACCACCAAACGGGCTGCCCGCCATGCCTGATAGGAGAGATAGCCAAACCGGTCATAGGCGGTTTCATAAATGCCCATCTCGTTACCGAGATATTCGCAATACAGCGCCCAGCCTTCACCATAGGCCGAAATATAGTTGAAACGGCGATACGCAGGCACTTCCGGCTGCTCTTCCGCCAGAGACAACTGCAAAGAATGTCCCGGTGAGGATTCATGCAGTGTCAGCGCAGGCAGAGCATAAAGCGGTCGGGACGGCAGATCGTAGGTATTGACCAGATAAATATGAGGCCCACCCCGGCCCGCCGTATAAACGGGGGCAACATCTGCGGGCACAGGCTCAATGGTAAAGCGCCCACGCGGCAGACGACCAATGATATCCCCCACCTTACCGTCAACGCGTTTGGCCAGCCATGCCGCATCTTTCAGTAATTCATCGCCCGTTTTGGCGTAGAATTGCGGGTCAGTGCGCAGGAACTGCAAAAAGGCCGGAAAGTCGCCTTTAAAATGCGTCTCAGCCATCACCCCAAGCATCTGCTTGTGCAGGCCCGCCACGGCTTTGATCCCAATTTTATGGATCTCATCCGGGCTCATATCCAGCGTGGTATATTCGCGGATCTGGGACCGATAATACGCCACACCATCCGGTTGATCTTCCGCGGCCAGTGAGGCACGGGACTGCGGGAAATACTCATCCTTCATGAACGCATAGAGCGTTTTATAGGCCGGGATAACCGTTTCACGAATAGCCTTCAGACCATCCTGCCGCAGAGCAGCCTGCGTTTTAGCAGGCATATCATCAGGAAAATGCTTGAAGGGTGGTGCAAATGCACTGTCTTCAGGCGTGACGGACGCCATTTTCTCCAGATCATGAAGCCGCTGCTCCACAACCAGCTTCGGCTGCACAAAGCCACGCGCCATCCCGGCCTTCATGGCAGCTATTTCACCCGCAAAATACTGGTCCGTCTCGCGCAGGCGGCTAATATAATCACGATAATCCTGCTCGCGCAGGAACGGCGTATCGGACGGAGGCAGATCGCTCCAGAAGCCGGAATCAGCATCAAACGGAATTTGCCAGACCTTCATTTTCTGGTCATCCAGCAAAACCGTCAGCTGCTGCTTATAGACTGCGTAATTCACCTGATCCTGCGCGGAAAGGCTCTGCACGGGAATGGCATTCAGGTCTGCCAGAGCTTTTGTCCAGGTTTCCAGACGAGCCTGCTGTGTTGCCGGGTCAGCTTTGGGCAGATGCGCAGAGACCTTGCCATCCGGCAAATGGCCCTGAAGGTCTTCCCGCCAGGCCCATTCACGCTGATAAAGGTCCTGAAAAGCTTTTTGCGCGGACGGATCTGTTGCCGCCTGTGCGTGGACTAACGGACCACAACTCAACAAGGCCGCCGTTGCCGTAAGAGCCAGACGCCTGATGACACTGGCTGAGCGCGTGCGATGAACCGGCATAATGCAAAACCCTTCTGTTTAACGTAATAGTCTAAGCGCGCTCACAGCCGCTCGAAAGGCAGAGCCTATAAAAAAACCGGCTCCCCTTGCAGGCAGCCGGTTGATCAGGGAGCAGATCAGCCCAGTTTGGGGCGGCTTGCAGCAGCGGCTTCCACCATGCTGATCACCTGTTTGCGGCGCTCGCCTTCCAGCAGCAGACGCGGGGAACGAACCAGCTCACTTCCGCGGCCCATAACCTGTTCTGCCAGCTTGATAGACTGAACGAGATCATGCGCAGCATCCAGATGCAGCAGCGGCATGAACCAGCGGTAAATGCGCAGAGCGGTTTCCATATCACCGCGCTGCAGAGCTTCAACCAGCGCCACGGATTCCTGCGGGAACGCGCTGGTCAGGCCGGAAATCCAGCCTTTGGCACCCAGTGTCAGGCCTTCAAATGCCACGTCATCCAGGCCGGCCATCATCAGGAAGCGATCGCCAAAGCGGTTCGGCACGTCGGTATAACGACGGGTATCAGAAGAGCTTTCTTTCAGACCAACAATGGTCTTGCAGTCTTCCAGCTCAGCCAGAACATCCAGCTCAACATTCACACGGTATGATGTGGGGTTGTTGTAGATGATGATCGGTAGATCGGTCGCTTTGGAAATTTCCCGAAAATGCGCAACCAGTTCATGCGGTTTGGGCACATAGACCATAGCCGGCAGAACCATCAGGGCATCGGCACCGCTTTTTGCTGCCTGCTTGGCAAACGCCACGCCACGCGGGGTCGTCATTTCAGACACACCAACAAACAGTGGCGCGCGCGTTCCGGCCACTTCACGTGCGGCTTCCAGGATCTGCACTTTTTCTGCGGGTTCGAGCGAATTGTTTTCGCCACAGGTCCCCATCATGACCAGACCATGCACGCCATCATTGATCAGGGCGTCAATAACCTTCTGCGTGCCTTTAATATCAACAGACAGGTCCGCGTTAAACTGGGTTGTAACGGCGGGGAAAACGCCTTTCCAGGTCATTTCAAGTGCCATGTGTGAGCCTCCTTGCTCTGCTCTCGTTTCGTTTATCGTATACGTAACACCATCGTAGTGACTCGTAAAGCGGCCTCCTTTCTGTCTTTATAAAAAAGCACCAAAGCCCCCTCACGCTCCCTGCTTTTGCTGTTATAGACTGCAAGAAATGTCTTGTGACGGGTACAGAATGAGTTGCTTGCTCACACTTCATAATTCGTTTATCGTATACGCAACGACTGTCTCTTGAGACTGGAACAGCATCCCGTGAGCACCGCAGCCCCCCTTTC
>NZ_CALLXM010000119.1 GCF_937875265.1 uncultured Acetobacter sp.
CTCCACACGCCTTAACGCAAGGAATGCAGGCATGACATTCCATCCCCATGCCATAGTCCGGGCAACCCTTACCAAGGGCTACCGGCAAACGGTCCATCGCAAACTTGCTCTGACCGCGCTGCTGCTGGGCACGACATCCGCCCTGCCAGCTCTGGCTGCAACTGCTGAAGCTCCGCTGCGCAGCCACAAAGCCAGCAGCGCACATGCCAGCACAAACCGGGCGGCCTCAGCCGCCCCACGGCGCGACAAGGTCCGGACTGCGCACAAAAGCACGTCACCGGAAGATATTCAGGTCATCCAGACACGCACTGCGCATTACCATACGCAGGCTGGCACCGTGAACGTCATGAGCGGCAAGGAACTGCGTGAACTGCACGTAGAAAGCCCTAAAGAGATTGCAGCCTTTACCCCCGGCGTGACGGCGGTCAACGCCACCTCCGGCAGTTCACCCATTTTCTCCATCCGTGGCGTCGGCCTAGATGATTATGTGGGCACCAATATGGGCGGTATCGGCATTTATCTGGATGGCGTGTTTGCCCCCTACGCCGCTCTCTACAACGGCCAGATGCTCGATCTTGAAAACGTTGTGGTGGAAAAAGGGCCGCAGGGTTTTGACATGGGCCGCAGCACGACAGGCGGCAGTGTCAATATTTCCTCAGTCAAACCGTCAGACAAGTTTGGCGGGTATGCTGAGTGGGGTTACAGCAGCTATAATACCAACACCGGTAAATTTGCTATCAACGTTCCTATTACGGATAAAATCTCCAATCGTACGGCTTTCAGCTATACAAAAGGGGATGGCTGGCAGCATGACCTGAATACCAATAAGCGTTATGGCGCACAGGATATTCTGGCTATGCGGAACCTGACCAAATTCCAGATTGATGACAAAACCTCAGCCCTTCTGAATATCCATTACACGCGTGACCGCAGCACCCCCATGTCCCCCCAGAATACGCAGGGGGACGCTGTTAACGGGTTCCCTGTTGGCACCATCGGGGTTGCACCAAATGCGTTCTACAACAGGGTCAATGTTGGTCAGAACCCGGTCAGCCGTAATGAGAACGGTGGCGGAGCGTCACTGTCATTCGAGCATGTTTTCAACTTTGGTGTGTTTAGCTCACAGACAGCCATCGACATGTATCGCAGGGATATTTTTGATAACTACGATGGCGAATCTGTGCAGGTTGCAGACTACCACTGGAACGATACGTATCTGTCCCAGTCTCACGACATGCACCTTCGTACGAATATTGCAAAAATATTCCACCTGACTGTGGGTATTTACGAATCTTATGACAAAATCGACGGCGCCTATACCAGCTATCGCGGCTTTCTGTTTGATCAGCCCGAAGCTAACCTGACAAACCACTTCAGCCAGCAGAACCTGTCAACCGGTGTATACGTCAACACCGTGACCAATATTACGCACAACCTTGATTTTATTGCGTCCGGCCGCTTCTCTTATGATGAACGCGGATTTCATGGTGGCACACACGATGATAACGGGGTGCTAAGTGGTGTACCTGGCAGCTCCCTGTCTTACATGAACACCAGCCACAACTATGAGCGTTTTACTGGCCGCGTTGGCCTGCGTTATCAGGTTGTGCCTGGCACGTACCTCTATGGTACAATTTCCAACGGGTATAAGGCTGGCTCGTATTTTGCAGCCCCTGTTTCCGCACCGCAGGCCTTGGACTACGTGCGGCCGGAAAACCTGATCGCTTATGAAATTGGCTTCAAATCAAGCCTGTTCAAAAACAAGCTCTCGCTGGAAGGCTCCTTATTTGACTACGAATACCACAACAGACAGACTCTGTTTGTGGCGGAAATGCCGGGGAACATTACCTCTCTCAGCTTAGGCTCAATCTCACGCGCCAGAACACAGGGGGGTGAGCTCTCCTCCACAGTGCATGACCTCATCCCCAACCTCGACCTACGAGGCTCTTTTGCCTATCTGGATGCGCAGGCAACAACCGCAGTGAACAACATTGGTGGCCTGCCCCTGTTGTCTAATGTGAGTGCTCACTCTGCACTGCCCTTTGCCCCCCGCTTCTCATGGAGTGCTGTGGCGCGTTATGGCATTGATGTCAGCCGCTACCGCCTGACCCTGCAAGCCAGCTACACATGGAAAGACAATATGCTGGTGGCACTTGGGGACCCCAATGGCCAAACCAACAAAATTGGCTCCATGGGCCTTCGTATGGAATTTGCCCCTAAAAGCAGCAAATGGACAGCTGCAGTTTACGTTGACAACATGCTTGACAAACATGGAAATACTTACTCGTTTACTGGAAGCGACAACAGTCGAGCACAGTATTTACAAACACCTCGCTGGGTCGGTGTAGATCCTGTCTCTTATACACATCTGACGCTGCCGACGATACTCCTTGTGTAGA
>NZ_CALLXM010000120.1 GCF_937875265.1 uncultured Acetobacter sp.
ATAAGGCCCAGCGGGAGCGCATTCGTGCGCTGTATCCGGCCTCTGGTGTTTTTGGCGCCTTTGCCGAAAGTGATACCGCCACCGCCATGCAGCAGACCCCACCGAGCCGATAACCCCGACACACGGGCAACAGCTGAAAATCTCATCTTTGTCCATATGAGGCACGCAACGTGTCGCACGACAGGTCCCGCATGGACGCTGGCACACAGGAGGTCAGGCACGATGCCGCATATTCATTTCGTGGAGCTACCGGTACAAAATCTGAAAGCCGCCAAAACGTTCTATGAAACGGTTTTTGGCTGGACCATGACGGACTTTGGCCCTGATTATGCCTGCACCATGACCGGCACTGTCGATCTCGGGTTACAGGGAGACAAAAGCGAAGCTCCTGCGGCCCCTCTGCCCGTAGTAATCGTCACCGATCTTGAGGCCGCACATGCCGCTGTCAGTCAGGCCGGAGGCACAATAACCAAACTGACCTTCAGTTTCCCCGGAGGACGCCGCTTCCATTTCCGTGACCCGAATGGCATGGAGCTTGCCATCATGCAGGCAGACCAAGGGTAAAATACAGGCAAAAAAAGACCCGCCTTGTAACCCCTTGAAAGGCTCGAAAAGAGCCATTTCAAAGAGACACGCAGCGGGTCTGAAAAGCATGAGAGGGCTGTTTAATCAGTCTTCAAACGGGTCACGCACCAGAATGGTATCGTCACGGTCCGGGCTGGTGGACAGCAGCGTAACCGGAGCACCAACCAGTTCTTCAATCCGGCGCACATATTTAATGGCCTGTGCCGGAAGATCAGCCCAGCGACGTGCGCCGTGCGTAGTTTCTTTCCAGCCTTCCATGGTTTCAAAAATCGGCTTGATGCGGGACTGAGCCGCCGGGGAGGACGGGAACCGGTCGGTCTTTTTGCCGTCCAGTTCATAGCCCACGCAAATACGGATTTCGTCCTGGCCGTCCAGCACATCCAGCTTAGTGAGTGCCAGACCATTCACGCCGCCAACACGCACAGCGTGACGCACCAGAATGGCATCAAACCAGCCGCAACGGCGCGGACGACCGGTAACGGTGCCAAACTCATGCCCACGTTCGCCAATTTTGCGGCCAACGTCATCAAACAGTTCAGTCGGGAACGGGCCTTCACCCACGCGGGTGCAATAGGCTTTGGCAATACCCAGCACAAATCCGGCCGCATTCGGCCCCATACCAGAACCGGTGCCTGCATTAGACGCAACGGTGTTAGAGCTGGTGACGAACGGATACGTCCCGTGGTCCACATCCAGCATGACGGCCTGCGCGCCTTCAAACAGGATACGGCGGCCACCACGGCGGGCTTCGTCCAGAATGTCCCATGTCGGGGCCATGAACGGCAGAACCTTGGGCGCAATATCCGTCAGGAAGGCCAGCAGGTCTTCCTTTTTAAACGTCTCAGCACCCAGACCGGCCAGCAGTGTGTTGTGGTGCAGCAGCAGCTCGTCCAGCTTCCAGTCCAGCGTTTCCGGCTCAGCCAGATCACACAGGCGGATGGCACGACGGGCCACTTTATCTTCATACGCCGGGCCAATGCCACGGCCAGTCGTGCCAATCTTGCGGTCACCACGGGCAGCTTCACGCGCGCGGTCCAGTGCGCCATGCACGGGCAGGATCAGCGGAGCGTTTTCAGCAATTTTCAGGGTGTCCGGGGTCACGGTCAGACCCTGCTCCTGAATGCGGCCAATTTCTGACAGCAGCGCCTGCGGGTCCACCACCACGCCGTTACCAATAATGCCCAGCTTGCCGCTGACCACGCCAGACGGCAGCAGGGAAAGCTTGTAAACCTGATTGCCCACCACCAGCGTATGCCCGGCATTGTGGCCGCCCTGAAAGCGCACAACAATGTCTGCCCGGCTGGCCAGCCAGTCTACAATCTTACCTTTGCCTTCATCGCCCCACTGGGCGCCGATCACCGTGACGTTGGACATAAACGGTCTGCTCCTGGAAAATCTGCCTGAAAAACCTGCCGGGGGACATGGTTGCCCCCTTAACGAGGCTGGTCAGTCAAGCTTTGTGCACGTTGCACCAGAAAGAATGTGGCTGCACCCCAAACGCAACGCTTCGGCCCGGTCGTGCTCCGGGCCAGTGAGATGAGGGGCACCTGATGGCAGGGCTGCCAGCGTGGCATGCCCTTCGGCCCGCAGACGGGCCGCGCTCTGCGCGTCCGCATCGGGGGCAAGATAAACCCGCTGGCGGGCTTGCGCGGGCGGAATGGTCCGGAACAGCACGTCCGGACGGAATGTCAGCCCACTGGCCGGTTCATTATCGTTGGAACGATACCGGCCGCCACGCCCGAGTTCTTCAGCACGGCCTACGGCAAACACCGTTACGCACACGCCGGTATGATATTTCCAGCCGCGGAATTCGACCGGATCAACCGTCAGACGCAGGGAAGGATTTGTTTTGCGCAGGGCGGCAACCGTTGCAGCCAGACGCTCACTAAAAGCCCGCGCACGAGGTGGCAGGCTGATATGGGCCAGCTGCTCAAGGGCCTGTTCCGCAGGCCCGGCTGCCCGCAGCAGCGCAATAAGTGTTTCTGCCAGCACGCCACCCAGCTCTGCCACGGCGGCCGCATCCTTGCGGTCCAGCGCGCG
>NZ_CALLXM010000121.1 GCF_937875265.1 uncultured Acetobacter sp.
TCGAGCTGCACATCAGACTCCTTGAAGTCACTATCCTGTCGCGTCGATCATCAGGTGCTTTTGAGGCGCTAGCCTGCTCTGTCGGTGCCCTGAAAATCCGGTCGAAAGCACCCAATGCGCAGCATTCATTACGCCAAAAGGAAAAGCGGCCTGGTCCTCACCATTTGGCTCTCAGGCAGAAAAATTGATTACTTACAGGCCCATCGTCCCAAATGCCTGTGAATCACAGTGCAACACTCAGTTCAATGAATTAATAGATCCTGAGCCTAATTCCTAAAATTTGATATCTCGAAAATATAAATACTGATGCAGATAAAAGTTATGATGCTCCCAGCACCCATGGCGAGTGTGAAAGAGCCAGTGTGTTGGATAATAAAACCTGTGAGTAAAGGCGACACAGCCCCCCCGAGTGAGCCGCCTACATTCTGTATGGCTTCCATCGTAGCAATTGATTCTTCAGCAACAACGACTGTGCCCAGTGTCCAGCTCGCCGTCATGGCCACGCCCGTGGCAAACAGGGCGATTGCCATACAGAGCAACGACAAAAAAGTGGTTGGGCATAGTGGCACAGCGGCTGTTGCTATGGCGGCAATAAAAAGACCAGATACAAGAGGCTGATAGCATGCGCGTGAAGGCGCATAACCAGTTTTTCCAAGAAATTTGACGATAACGCCACCACTGAGGCTGCCCAAAAAACCAGCCAGTTGTGGAATGGAAGAAAGCAACCCCGCTTGTCCAGCATTAAGGTGCCGGACAGTCTGGAAGTAAGTCGGTAACCATGCAGAATATAGCCATTGCAGATAAATAATACTGGCGCACCCGATAGCGAGCACCCAGCTAACGCGCTGAGAAAGCAGAAAGGTAAGTTCTTGCCTGGCGGTTTGTTTAAGTTTGGTTGTAGGCTCATACTTGGGCGTGGGGTGCTTTTGGTAAAACATGCTCCATGCAAGACCAAGAAGTATGCAAAGGCCGCCCAGAGTGCAAAACATGGGGCGCCAACCGAACTGTTGCGCAATAAAGCCAAGCAACGCTGGAGCGAGCACCTGCCCCAGAGAAGAAGATGCGTTGAAAAGACCGATAGGGACGGCGCGCTCTGCACCGCTATACCAGGCTGTTATGATTTTGGTTCCAGCCAGAAACAGCGGTGCTTCACCTAACGCCAGAAGGCAGCGTGCCCCGACCAGCGCGCCAGTACTGCCCGCCCAGGCAGTGAGAAATTGCGCCACACCCCAGACCACAAGGCACCCTGTTAACAGAGGTCGTGCTTTTATGCGGTCGGCTGTAAGCCCTGCCGGAATCTGGCAAATCATGTAAACTGTCGCAAAGGATGAAAGAACAAGCCCCAGCGATGTGTATGACAACCCAAATTCGCTTGCTATGTCGGTATTGACTATGGCCAGAGCTGTTCTGTCCATGTAGCTGATACACCCTGCTATAATCAGAAAGAGCAAGACGATGTGCCGTATCCATACGTGCGTTTTTTCTGTGGTTTTCTCTGTTACGATGGACATGCGCACCTTGCGGATTAAAGCCGTTTAAAAACTATGAATGTGTATCAGAAGCAGCCTGAATGAGGATGCTTCACGCTAGTCTACAGGTTTGGCATGGTGGAAAGAACCTGTTGCAGCCAGTTAGATATTTCATGCGGTTGAACGACAGCTTTGCGTATTAGCCCGTCAAAATGGGTCTGCATTTGTAAAACGGTGTCTTGGTCATTGAAGACAATGTACTGACTGCCTGCGTAAATTGCTGCGCGCAGGCTTCCAAAGATCGTATACGGAACAGAATGGCAGAGACGTTCGTCAAACAGAAATATGCGTAGTGAGGGGTAGAGTTCTGCCACGCGTGTTATCATATGTTTGATCTGAGCTCGCCGCATGGCAAGTGATAACCCATTCCATGGGAAGGTGCCTTCGCTCAGGCTGATAATGGCCTGGGTTGGCAGGCATATCTCCATATCAGAGCTTGTTCTGCGGTTATAACCAAGATTGTTGGTAATGCTTTGAATTGTTGTCTGGTCATAATGGCGGGCGCTCAGTTCCCAGGCAACGACATCCTGTAGACAAAGAATATCCGGTAAATGGTGTGGTATGTAACGTATTTTTAATTCCTGTGCTTCATCGTGCCATTGCGTCAGAAGTGGAATATTATAATATTCTGAATTCTCTGCCATTTCAGTGCGACTTGAATGGCTTGAAGCGGCTGTTTCTGCAATGCCCAACAACCAGTCAACAGAAACACTATACTGCAAGGCAATGCGTGCCAGCGTGTCAGCTCGCGGCAGGCGCACGGCATCTGCTGTAAGCAATTGGCTCAATGCGGAGCGGTCAATGCCTATACCCTCGGCAAATGCCGAGCGGCTTTTGCCAGACGCCTGAATAAGAGAAAGCACGCGTTTCTGGAAGGTGAGGGAGATCAGGCGTTTATTCATTCATATTACACCATTTTATATCGTATATAATGTGACATTTGTAAACATATTTTACATAATCCTCATTGGAAAGATATTTTTCTCATAATAATATGTATTTCATGGGATATAAAATAAATACACGCAATGTTATAGTTGATTTTGGGTGGCGGGATTTTGTCCATGCATCCTTGTCTGAATGGCCAACATGGCT
>NZ_CALLXM010000122.1 GCF_937875265.1 uncultured Acetobacter sp.
CGGAAAACGGCCACGCGTTTGGAACTACGCAGTTCTTCCGGATAGACAAAGTAGGCATCGACAGTCGGTGTCGTGATTTCCGGCAGAATCTGGACAAGATCAGGGAACTGCGCGGCGGCATAGGTCGGAATGGACCCAATGCCCAGCCCGCTTGCAATGGCGGATGCCATAGCGGCCATGCTGTTTACTTCCAGGCGAGCATTTTGTCTGGTTGTGCTGTGCCGCGTGCTTTCAGCCAGCCAGTTGATATGGGTAACCGGTGGGTGATGCTCTCCGAAAAGTACAAGTTGATGTGCCGAGATCTCATCAATGCTTTTCGGCATACCGTATTTTTCAATGTAGAGCGGAGCAGCAAAAATAGGCAGGTGAAAATCTGCCAGATGCCGCTGGATGAGGTCAGGCTGACGTGGCGCGTGCATACGCACGGCAACGTCAGCTTCTCTCATCCCCAGATCAAGATCGCTGTCTTCAAGAATAAGACAGATATCAATGTCTGGATTAGTAGCCATAAATTTGTGCAGCCGTGGCATAAGCCAGCAGTTGCCAAAACCTGTGGTTGTCGTAACCCGTAGACGTCCTGCTGCTTTTTCCTTACTTTCGGTTAAAAGCGTCTGGGTCATTTCAAGTTTTGAAAAGACCTCGCGCACCGTCTTATGCAGCGTCTCGCCCTGTTCTGTGAGGATCAGTCCTCGGGCGTGGCGATGAAAAAGAGGAACCTGAAGGACGTCCTCCAGCGCGGAAATCTGCCGTGAAACAGCAGATTGGCTTAGGTTAAGCACATCTCCCGCGTGGGTAAAGGAACCGGCTTCCGCCACAGCATGGAATACCCGGAGTTTGTCCCAGTCCACGCACGCCTCCTGCAAATTGAATGAAGTTATCAGAGCATAATTATCATGCTTCGGATTTCATTACGTGCAGTAATTGTTGGGACTGGTCAAGGGATGACCTGTTATTCTCCTGTCAGTTCAGCCAGATACCGTTCGGCATCGAGTGCTGCCATACAACCGCTTCCGGCCGCTGTGACGGCTTGACGATAAATTTTGTCCTGCACGTCGCCTGCTGCAAAAATGCCGGGGATGGAGGTGCGGGTGGTGCCTGGGGTGGTCTGAATATAACCCTCTGAATCCAGAGTGACCTGACCCTGGAAAATGCCGGTGTTGGGCGCGTGTCCAATGGCGATGAAAATTCCGTCTGCCGGCAGGTCCTGTATTGTGCCGTCCTGTGTGTTGCGCACACGAATAGTGCTGACGGTAGGGGGCGTGCCATCAGCCAGAATGTCTTCCACTGCTGTGTTCCACAAAATGGACGTTTTCGGGTTTTTGAAAAAACGGTCCTGCAGGATTTTCTCAGCCCGCAGGGTGTCACGCCGATGCACCAGGGTAACGTGTGCGGCGTGATGGGTCAGATACAGGGCTTCTTCCACCGCCGTATTGCCGCCCCCGACTACAACCACATTCTTGCCGCGATAGAAGAAGCCATCGCATGTGGCGCAGGCGGAGACACCGGCACCCTGCAACGTTTTCTCGCTGGGCAGGCCAAGCCACTTGGCCTGAGCCCCTGTGGCGATGATGACGGATTTTGCAATATACACAGCGCCTGAATCGCCTTGCAGGCGGAACGGGGAGCCAGATTTGAAATCTACGGAGGTGATAATATCGTATTCAATCCGCGTGCCGACATTCTGGGCCTGTGCCGCCATCTGGTCCATCAGCCAGGGGCCTTGTACTGCTTCGGCAAAACCAGGATAGTTTTCGACATCTGTGGTGATGGTCAGCTGGCCACCGGGCTGAAGCCCGGCTACCAACACAGGAGCCAGATTGGCCCGTGCGGCATAAATGGCAGCGGTGTAGCCCGCTGGCCCTGCGCCGATAACAAGCAGGTCAGTCGTGATGGTTTCTGTCATGAGAGGCAGGCCTTTGCGTGCTGGGAGTCATGATGACGTTGATACGCCTTATCCTGCCTCGCGATATGGCGGGTGCGTGCGTTTTGGGCAAGAGCGGAAGCCGTTTGCGGCGTGCGAGTGCGCGTGGCATATACACGTCAGCTTATTCACATAAAGGTTGCAGCGAGAAATGGATCAGACAAAGTGACGGAACTGGACGCTGTTGACCTTCGTATTGTAGCGGAACTTCAGGAAGACGGGCGCATGACAAATGTCGAGCTTGCCCGGCGTGTTGGAATTTCTGCCCCCCCCTGCCTGCGGCGTGTGCGGCGGCTGGAAGAACTTGGTGTGCTCCGCGGTTATCATGCAGATCCGGATGCCGGGGCGCTGGGCTGGCCGATTACCTTTTTTGCGCTTATTGGCCTCGATAGTCAGAAAGAGGCCGTACTTTCCGCATTCGAGGATGAGTTGGCTGGCTGGCCAGAGGTGCGCGAATGCCACATGATTCGTGGGGGGGGGGACTTTCTGGTCCGCCTGATTGCCCGTGATGCCGCGCATGAGAATTCTCTGACCCGTCGTCTGACGGAGGCGCCGCACGTTATTCGGGTGCAGACTCTGCAAACTATTCGCACAAGTCTGGATCGCACAGGTGTGCCTATTTTCCCGGGTAGCGAGGGCCGTGTAGCGTGACGGAGGAGGCCGCGGCAGGTGCTACCGAGGAGCAGGCTGGTCCGGAAATCAGCATTATCGTGCCGTGTTATAATGAGGTCGGGAATGTTGGCCCGCTGGTGGCAGCTCTGGACCGCGCGCTTGCGGGGCGCCAGTGGGAAGTCATTTTTGTGGATGACAACTCACCGGATGGCACGACGGCTGCTGTTCACGCCATTGCCCGGCAGGATTTCCGGGTGCGTGGCCTGTGCCGTATCGGTCGTCGGGGGCTCTCATCTGCGGTAATCGAGGGGGTCTTGTCCTCATCCGCGCAGGTTGTGGCCGTGATGGATGGTGACATGCAGCACGATGAAAGCCGCCTCGGTGCGTTGGTGGACGCCGTGCAGAGCGGTGCGTGTGATGTCGCTGTTGGCAGCCGCCATGTGGATGGGGGTGACAATTCCGGTCTGGCCAATGCCTGGCGGCATGCGTTGTCAGATGGCGGCATTAAACTTGCGCAAATGATCCTCCCCGTGCGGCTGGGTGACCCGATGAGCGGCTTTTTTGCTCTACGACAGGACGTTTTTGCCCGCATAGCTCCACATTTGTCCGGCACCGGCTTTAAAATTCTGGTCGATCTGCTGCTCTCTTCTCCGCAGCCTTTACGCGTGCAGGAAATTCCCTGCGGGTTCCGTGCGCGTCTGGCCGGTGAGAGTAAGCTGGATGCGCTGGTTATGCTCCAGTTCGTAGCCCTGCTGATGGACAAGTTGTGTCGTGGCTGGCTGCCATTGCGGTTTGTGGCATTTGCTCTTGTTGGTCTGGTTGGAATTGGCACAAATCTGCTGGTTATGCAGTGTGCGCGTGCTCTGGGGGCTGATTTCTCCGTGGCGCAGGGAATTGGCACGGTTATCGCCATGATCGTCAATTTCCAGCTTGATAATAATCTGACCTACCGTGACAGGCGTTTGCGCGGCGTGCGCTGTGTGTGGGGGCTGCTGCTGTTCATGCTGGTCTGTTCCATAGGCGCGCTGGCCAATGTTGGCGTGGCGGATATGGTTTATAATCAGAGCCGTGAGTTTAATGAGGCCAGTGTGGCTGGCGCTCTGATTGCGGTTGTGTGGAACTACGCCATGTCTTCCACCATCGTCTGGCGGCCGTGACCTTCAGCGCATCACGGTCGAGTTTATGGACGTGGGGCGTGGCACTCGGGCTGCTCACCCTTTGCCGTCTTATTATGGCGGCATGGGTGCCGCTTACACCGGATGAAGCGTATTACCGGATCTGGGCGTTAGCGCCAGCCGCCGGGTACCTGGATCACCCGCCCTTGGTGGCAGTGTGGATCCGGGCCGGGATGGCTTTGTTTGGAGATACCGCTCTGGGTGTGCGGGCTTTTGGCCCGGTTTCTGCGCTGGTGGGCACGGTTCTGCTGGCCTTTACAACGTGGGACTGGCTCCGAGTCCGTGCACAGACGTCTCCCTCATCTCTTACGCCCGATGCCGGTATGGTGCGGACCGCCCTGTTGCTGAATGGGACGGTGGCGCTGGGTGTCGGCACGTTGATCATGACGCCCGACACACCGCTCCTGTTTTTCATGGCTTTGCTGGTCTGGAGTCTGGGGCGCGTCTGTTTGCTTGGGCAGGGGGCTGGCTGGCTTCTGGTCGGGCTGGCTGCCGGGCTTGGGTTTGAGAGCAAATATACGGCTTTGCTACCTGTTTTCGGGCTGGTGGTGTGGCTCTTTTTAACTGGTGCCGGACGAGGCTGGTTGAAAACACTCTGGCCGTGGGCTGGCGGGTGTGTGGCCGTTCTGTGTGCCGGGCCGGTTATCTGGTGGAATGCTTCCCATGGCTGGGTAAGCTTTCTCAAGCAGGGCGGTCGGACAGGGGATTGGCATCCGGCAAAAATGGTCACCTATTTTGGTGAGTTACTGGGCGGGCAGGTTGGTCTGGCCTCACCCGGTGTGTTCGTCTTTTTCCTTGGCGGCGTCTGGCTGCTCTGGCGGCAGAAAGACAGCTTTTCCCGTCTGTTGCTGCTGATGATCATTTTGCCTGCTGCCGTGTTTGTGCAGCA
>NZ_CALLXM010000123.1 GCF_937875265.1 uncultured Acetobacter sp.
TTGCCTATGAAAACCCATGGACCCGCATAAGGGAAGACATCATTCGCAGGCCTAATGGCAAAGATGGACTGTATGGCGTGGTGGAACGCGGTCAATTTGTTGTTATCCTACCGCTGGGGCTGACGGATGACGGCCGCCGCACAGTCACGCTGGTCAACCAGTACCGTTATCCAATAGGCCAGCGGCTATGGGAACTACCCATGGGCATGTGGGAAGATCGCCCTGATGCAGAGCCCGAGGCTCTGGCCGCCGGAGAGCTACGGGAAGAAACTGGGCTGATTGCCAAAACGCTGCATCATGCCGGTATCATGTATCAGGGGGCGGGTTTTACCACGCAAAAAGGGCACGTTTATCTGGCAACAGGCCTGACGCAAGGCCCATGCTCGCGTGAAGAAACGGAACAGGACATGACCTGCCATACACTTTTACTGGAAGATATTGAGGAGATGATCCGTAAGAACGAGATCACCTGCATGGTAACGCTTTCAGCCTTCGGCCTGCTTCGTGCTCAGGGATTGATTTAGAAAACGGATAACCTCGGAAAAAGCAGCATTTTCATTTATTTAGAAATATTATATATAGAAAGGTCTTGTTAAGACAAATCCTTTGACACTCTTCATTTTTTATAAATATATCAGGCTGAATTTTTAAAGACTTACTCTAAAATCTACACGCCAAAAATAAGGGAAAATCTTTCTCAGCGCACAGATTTCAGAGTCCGTTTTTGATTATTCAGAACGGACGAACAATCACCATGAGGACAATTATCATCATCAGAACTGTCGGCACTTCATTCGCTATCCGATAATACCGTTCAGGATGGCTGTTCCGGTCTTCTGCAAATTCACGCCGCCAACGGGAACAGAACCCGTGAAATCCAAACATGCATATTACAGCAGTCAGTTTGCAGTGCCACCACCCGGCATGCCAATCGACACCTCCGGGAGTAAGCACCAGCAGGACGCCAAAAATCAGGCTGACAAACATGGCCGGATTCATAATGGCCCGCAGTAACCTGCGTTCCATGATCTTGAACCGTTCACTCTCTTCTGACCCGACCTGCACCTGACAATGATAGACAAACAGGCGTGGCAGATAGAAAAGACCAGCCATCCACGCCATGACAGCCATAACGTGAAAAGCCAGAATCCAACGCATCCAGGGCAGAAGAACGTCAAACGTCATTTTTTTATCCCTGACTCTGCAAAGCTTTTTGCAAAAGTGGTGCAAATTCTGAAAGGTGATGAATGCGGATAAGGTTTGGCCAGTCCGGCACAGGTTCCGTGCCCGGACGTAGCAAAACACACATCATCCCGGCATCGACAGCAGCACGGGCGCCGGTATTACTATCTTCCAGAACCACGCAATTTGCAGGAGAAACACCTTCTTCCCGCGCTGCATGCAGATACACATCAGGGCGTGGTTTTGGCACACCCATATCGCGGGCAGAATGCACCCGGTTTGTAAAATAGTGCGTCATATCTGTTGCTATGAATTTTGCATCCATTTCCTCAACTGAAGAATTAGACCCAACACGCACTGGCAGACCTAGTTTTTGCACGCCTTCCAGCATGGCATGGACGCCGTCAATCGGTTCCACACCCTGCTTCATGGCTTGAACAAAACGCTTCTGAACACGATCAGCCCAGTCTGATCCAAGAATTTTTCCGGTTTTCTTTTCAATATCTTTTTGAATTTCCGGCAACGCCATGCCGGAAAATTCTTCAACCGCTTTTTCAGCCGGAATATTCAGGCCAGCAGCGCGGGCTTCTTCCGCACTGATCTGGCAGCAGGTTTGCTCGCTATCAACCAGAACACCATCACAGTCAAAAATGACAAGTTTCAACTGCCCTTCAGGAGAAAGTGCCAGAGCCTGCGTCATAGTTCTGTCTCTCTGACTGTTTTAACCAGATCAGCAACATGCTCAACCGGCGTTTGCGGGAGAACACCGTGACCAAGGTTGAAAACATGAGCACGACCCCGGCCAGCATTTCTGACAGCCAGAGCTTCACGCCGCATGGCTTCACCACCAGCCAGAACAGCTACAGGGTCCAGATTCCCCTGCAAAGCAACATTATCCGGCACCATGCTACGCACCGTCGCAAAATCTGCTCCGGTATCCAGTGCTAAAACGTCTATGCCTGTCTCGCGCGCATATTCAGCAACCATTACACCACCAAGACGCGGAAAACCGACCACACGCACGGAGGGGTGGCGCGCTTTAATGGCCTGCACAATCTGGCGTGTTGGAGCAATGACGTGTTTACGGAATTCTGAAGGTGACAACAGGCCAGCCCAGGAATCAAACAACATCACAGCTTCAGCGCCCGCTTCAATTTGTGCGCACAGGTAAGTTGCGGTTTGTTCTGTAAGCAGCGCCATCAGCCGGTCAAACAGGGCGGGTTCAGAAAATGCCATGCTGCGGGTTATGGAAAACTCGCGTGAGCCACCGCCTTCAACCATGTAACAGGCTACCGTGAAGGGAGACCCGGTAAAGCCGAGCAGTGTTGTAGCGCCCCCTTTTGCAACGCCAATATCGTCAGGACCGTCCAGAATGACCCTTAAGCGGGACAATGTTTCCAGAACGGGAGCAGTCACTTCTGCAATGCGTTTTGGATCAAGTTTTGCCAGATCGGCTTCGCTACGAATGGCTCCCAAAACGGGGCCTGTGCCTTCAACAAACTCCAGAGACTGCCCCATAGCCCAGGGCAGAATGAGAATGTCGGAGAAAAGAATTGCGCCATCCATTCCGAAGCGACGGATGGGCTGCAATGTCAGCTCTGTCGCAATATCCGGTGTCATGCAGCGTGTCAGAAAGTCTGCTTTGGCACGCATAGCCCGGAATTCGGGAAGAAAACGTCCCGCCTGTCGCATAAGCCACATCGGCGGGGGCCAGACTGCCTCACCATTCAATGTTCTGAGGAGCCGTTTGGAGGGGGGAATGTCTGTCTTACTCATCATGGCCTGAAGTCCTGCACGTCTTTGTCCAACCTGTCCACGGTCCTAAAATATAAAATAAAAGAGTAGAAATGGTTTTAGTGGTTAAAGGGTACTGTGAATGACGGGGTACCCACCATTCCAAAAATGTACCCCGTCTTTCCCACACTGTGTACAGATTGCAGGCCCTTGGAAATGCTAAGGTTTTTAGAGTTATCCAGAGTGTACCCAAATGGGGGTGTGTACAACTCACCGGTTCATGACTCTTATGAGTTGTGCACGTAACTCGGTACGCGGTTGTCATGATCGCCGTACAATCCACATGTACCCCGGTACTCAGGATAGTACTCACAGCCTCCTTATTGCTTAGTACCTGAAAGGGACTCGCTTTCGTGTCAGATTTAGTACTCAAGCCGACTCCAATACAGGACTCGCGCCACAAACTGGTTCTGGCGAGTGGTTCAGCCATCCGTCGCACTCTTCTTGAAAACGCTGGACTCACGTTTTCCGTAATCTCGTCTTCTGTTGATGAAGAGCCGCTTAAGGCTGCCGGACATAAAGAAGGCGCTACGCCGCAAACAGTTGCCCTCCGTCTGGCAGAAGCAAAAGCCCTCTCTGTATCCTGTACAGGCGCGTTTGTTATTGGTGCGGACCAGATGCTCTCCTGCAACGGAGTTTGGTATGACAAACCGGCTGATCTGAACGCTGCCCGCCAACAGCTTCTTTCTTTAAAGGGGCAGACGCATACCCTCCATACGGCTGTTGTTGTGTGCCGGAACGGGCAGGTGTTGTGGCAACACCTTTCACAGCCGCAGCTGACTATGCGCGCCTTTTCTGATGCTTTTCTGGATGCGTATCTTGCTGAGGAGGGAGAAGAGTGCCTGTACTCTGTGGGAGCCTACCGGATTGAGGGGCCTGGCCTGCATTTGTTTGCCCGGATGGAGGGGGATCACACTGCTATTCTGGGCCTCCCCCTTTTACCTGTGCTGGAAGCGCTGAGAGAGATGGGGCTGCTCTTTTCGTAAAATAGGGACTTGTCAGCCCAGGAATCGTCTTGTATCAGGCGTGCACAAGCAAGCCACTGTCAGGTGGCCTGACTGGAACAGTGTGGGGCCATAGCTCAGTTGGGAGAGCGCCTGAATGGCATTCAGGAGGTCGTCGGTTCGATCCCGATTGGCTCCACCAGTTCCCTTTCTCAATAAAAAATCTTATAAAAGTAAGACATG
>NZ_CALLXM010000124.1 GCF_937875265.1 uncultured Acetobacter sp.
GGGTATCCCGGTTATGGCTGGGGCTATGGTGTCTGGGGAAGTCCCTATTGGGGCGGTGGCTGGGGCTGGGGCGCACCCTTCGCGTTCGGTTCCGTACTAGGGCTGGCTGTGGGCGCTGCGGTCGCATCTTCTGCGGAAGAGAGCTATCAGGCCCCGCAAACCATGTATGCCCCTCCGTCCTACTATGCTCAGCCGACAGAACCTCCTGTGGCGCAGGGAGGCTATCCATCTTACCAGCAGCCGCAACCTGCGTATTACGGGAACGCGCCTCAACCGATGGGGCAAGCCGTGCAGCAGGGCTCGGACGTTGTGCATTGCAGTGCAGGCCGCTTCTTCAACACGCTTACGGAAAGCTGTGACAAGCACTAACCAGGAGACGGACAAAGGCCGCCCCGGATGGAACATCATCAGGGGCGGCCTTTCTTTCATTTCGGATACATTCTGGTTTACGGTATCAGGCAGAAACATGGTCTGTCTGAGAGGTTTGTTGTGGCGGTGTCTGGGTGTTCTGGAAGAACGTGGTTTTATAAAATAGTCCGTCCCGCCAGCATGGGGCCTCTGGCCTGCCTGCTGGCAGCAAGCGCCTTTTCTGGTGCACGTGCCGCTGAGCCTGATCCATTCCGGATTTTTGCTCCGCTGAGCTTGCCACAGCCGGTGAATGTCTACCATTCCGGCAATGGTGCACCCGGGCCAATGGCATGGAAAAACCGGGCTGATTACGACATTCACGTGCATGTTGACCCAGCGACACACGCCCTGTCTGGCAGTGAAACACTGACCTACACCAACAACAGCCCGGATAGTCTTTCCACGCTCTGGGTTCAGCTTGACCAGAATATCTATCAGCAGGGGTCACGCGGTGCATATGCCTCGCCTCAGCGGCTTCAGGACCATACGGATGGTATGATTATTGAGGCCGTAGCCCTGACCGCAGAGGGTAAGGAAACACCGGTTACACCGCTTGTTTCAGACACACGGATGCAGGTGCCATTACCGCAGGCCTTGCCGGGTAAGGGGGGGCATCTCACCCTGAAAATTTCATGGCACTACGCTATTCCGGGGGAGTGGGGAGGCCGTACAGCCTTCAGCCAGAACCGGGATGGTGAGGTGTACGAAATCGCTCAGTTCTACCCCCGTATGGCCGTTTATGATGACCAGCGCGGCTGGGATACAGCTCCGTATCTGGGGCAGGAATTCTATCTGGATTACGGGGATTTTGATTACAGTGTGACTGTGCCCAAAGGGTTTCTGGTGGCAGGCAGTGGTGTGCTGACAAACCCGGATGCCGTGCTGAGCCCGCAGGAAAAAGCCAGACTTGCTCAGGCAGCTAACAGTGAAACCCGTGTGCTGATCCGCACAGCGGACGATGTAAAAGCCATTGTGCATCAGCCGCAGACCGAAACCCAGACCTGGCAGTTCCATATGGCCAACACGCGGGACATTGCGTTTGTTGCGTCTCCCGCTCTGCTCTGGGATGCCGCCCGGCTGAACCTGCCGCCCCTTGAAGGAAACGATGCCAAAAATCCAGCCCCGCGTCTGGCGATGTCCGTCTATCCGGCAGAGTCTGCCGGGCCGGCAAAATGGGATCGTTCAACGGAGTATGTGAAGCACGCCATCGAATATTTTTCGGGCAAATGGTTCCCTTACCCCTGGCCTAATGCGGTCAATGTCGGGGGGCATGGGGCAGCTATGGAATATCCGGGCATTGTGTTTGACGGCAAGGAAGATGCCGGGGCAGAGCTGTTCTGGGTCACCACGCATGAGCTGGGTCATGGCTGGTTTCCCATGATTGTAGGCTCTAATGAACGCCGTAACGCCTTTATGGATGAAGGCTTCAATACCTTTATTGACGTTTATGCATCCGACCATTTCAACCAAGGGGAATTTGCCCCCAAGCACGATGTGGAGTTTGCCCCCCAAACCGGGCATCCGGCGGATGATATTGTGCCAGTGCTCAAGGATCAGGCCGCCCCGGTTCTAATGACTCCAGCTGATCTCATCTCTGAAAAATACCGGCATAGCGTGACGTATTTTAAGGGTGCTTACGGCCTGCAATTGCTCAGGGAACAAATTCTGGGAGCAGACCGGTTTGACCGTGCCTTCCAGCACTACATAGCACTCTGGGCTTTCCGCCACCCAACACCGTCTGACTTCTTTCGCGTGATGGAAAGCGAGACAGGGGAGGATCTCTCATGGTTCTGGAGAGGCTGGTATTTTAACAACTGGGGGCCGGACTACGGCTTGAAATCCGTCTCTTATGTGAACGGAAACCCGGTGCAGGGCGCGCTGGTGCAGGTGGAAAATAAAGGCTGGCTCCCGCTGCCAGTGGTGCTGGCTATTACGTGGATGGACGGGAGTTCAGCCCGCCTCACCATTCCTACGGAAACCTGGTATCAGCGCAATACAGTCACGCTCCAGCTTCCGGGTAAACTGGCAATCCGCTCTGCCGTGCTGGATCCTGACCACATGATCCCGGATCTGAACCGGTCGGATAACAGCTTTACGGTCAAACTGACGCCTGCACATTCAGCGTCTTCTTCATCTGCCAGTTCATCGCAGGGTGCCCCGGCACCGTAACAGACGCATAGAAGTAGGGGCACCAGATGAAGCGTGTCAGGCCCGTGAGGGAATGGGTGCCCCTTCAAGGTTAAGAAGCCAGCGTTTATCCTCAATGCCACCATCACCGGAATACCCACCCAGCCCGCTTTGCGAGACAATGCGATGGCAGGGGATAAGAATGGGGATGGGGTTCCGGCCTACAGCCTGCCCCACAGAGCGGGCACTGCCCCCAACCTCATCAGCCAGAGCCTTATAGGTTTTGACTGTGCCCACAGGGATAGCGCACAGCGCCTGCCACACCCGTTTCTGGTAGTCCGTGCCGAACATGGGTTCTAGCGGGAAAGGAAAGGCACCAGCGGCTTTGGGCTCATCAAACCATTTATCCAGCCAGTCACGTGCGGCGCATAGCATGGGGGTTTCTGTCTGGTCACGGCCCCAGCCCCAGTCGAGCGAGATGATCTTGCCCTCCTCTTCTGTCAGGGTCAGAGGCCCGATGGGGGAGTGAAGTGAAAGCTGTGGCATGGTCGTCGTCCGTCATTGTCTGATCTGGAATGAGGGCTACAGTATGCGCAGGCTCCCTGAGGCTTGTCATGTAAAGAAAGAGACTGCGAGAGCAGATGCAAAAAGCACAGACGTGTTTTTTAGCCTACGCCTGTGTGCTGATCTGTTTTAGAAAGCCTTTGTTTCCCCGCTAAGCAGAACCAGAGTTTCAAAAAGGCATTGGTTCCTCAAGGATCATGCAGGAAGGAAAAGCCACCGTGGCGTATCAGGGTGAAGAGACGATTTTTGCATTATCCACGGGGCTGGGTCGGGCCGCGATTGCGGTTATGCGTGTGAGTGGTGCAGGGAGTGAGGCACTGCTGCATAGGCTGATAGGCACGCTTCCCGGCGCGAGGCATGCAGCCTTGCGGCGGGTGTGGCAGGATGCCGGGACACGGGAGAACCTTCTTGATGAAGCACTGGTTCTCTGGTTTCCCGGCCCGCAGAGCTACACGGGTGAGGATGGGTTTGAACTCCATCTGCATGCAGGCCCGGCAGTGATCAAGGCAGTGGCCGCGGCTCTGGTGGACGGGGGTGCCCGCCCGGCAGAAGCGGGCGAATTTACCCGACGTGCCTTCATGAATGGCCGGATGGATCTGGTTGAAGCTGAAGGCATTGCTGATCTGGTTGAGGCCGAAACAGAAAGCCAGCGCAAACTGGCTCTGGCACAGACAGACGGTGCCTTGAGCCGCCTGTATCAAGACTGGGCATACAGGCTGAAGCGCGTTCTGGCGCATCAGGAAGCCCTGATTGACTTCCCGGATGAAGACCTGCCACCGGAAGTTGAACAAGGCCTTCTGGATGAAATTCATAGCCTGATTGCCGCTATGCAAACGCATATTCAGGAAGGGGACCGGGGTGAGCGTATCCGGCGCGGTGTGGTGTTTGCCATTACCGGGCCGCCTAACGCAGGCAAGTCCAGCCTTTTAAACTGGCTGGCAGACCGGGATGCCGCTATTGTTTCCCCCATAGCGGGTACCACGCGGGATGCTATTGAAATCAGCGGTATTCTGGCTGGTGTGCGTGTAACGTTTGTGGATACAGCAGGCCTGCGTGAGACTGAGGATGCCATTGAGGCCGAGGGCGTAAAGCGCGCTTTGTTTCACGTGAAACAGGCAGACTGTGTGTTGCAGATGTTTGCTGCGGGGAGTGAACCTCAGGAGATCTTCCCCGCCAGTGTGCTGATAGGGAACAAGGTGGACCTCGGGGACGTGCCGCATCAGGTTCTGGGGTGTCCGGTGATGCAAGTCAGCCTTGAAACCGGGCAGGGGCTGGACCAGCTTAAAGCATTGCTGGAGCAGAAAGTAGAAGCGCTTACGGCATCTTCATCGTCCGGTGCGCCTTTGTTAACCCGTGCGCGGCATAAGGCTGGTGTTAAAGAGGCATGTGCATGCCTGGAGGCAGCTTTGCAGCAAGATTGGCCGGAAATGCGTGGGGAAGAATTACGGCTTGCTATGCGAGCTTTAGGGCGGCTGACAGGGCATGTCGGGGTTGAAGACCTGCTGGATGCTGTGTTCGGCCAGTTTTGTATCGGAAAGTAAGGGTAAGGCGGCAGGATTATGGACCGTTCGTTTGATGTGATTGTGGTCGGGGGTGGTCATGCCGGGTGTGAGGCGGCAGCTGCTGCTGCCCGGTGTGGTGCGCGCACGGTGCTGCTGACGCATCGCAAAGATACAGTCGGTGCAATGTCCTGCAACCCGGCGATTGGCGGGATTGGAAAAGGGCATCTTGTACGCGAAATTGATGCGCTGGATGGTCTGATGGGGCGCGCTGCGGATCGTGCTGGGATTCACTTCAAACTACTCAATCGCTCCAAAGGGCCTGCTGTGCAGGGGCCTCGGGCGCAGGCTGACCGCTTTCTTTACAAGCAGGCCGTGCAGGAACTTCTGGCTGAAACGCCAAATCTGGTTTGTGCAGAAGGAGCGGTAACAGACCTGCTGTGTAATGATGCCGGAGATGTGCAGGGCGTTGTTTGTGAAGATGGCACAGAATGGCATGCTGAGGCGGTTGTTTTGACCACCGGAACCTTTCTGGATGGAGTTATTCACATTGGGCATAAAAGCCAGCCAGCCGGACGAGTGGGCGAGCAACCTGCGGTTGCGTTAGCAAAACGCCTGAAAAATCTGAATCTCAGCATGGGACGGCTCAAAACAGGCACCCCGCCACGCCTATTAAGAAACAGCATAAACTGGGAAATTCTGGCAGAAGATAAGGGGGATGCATCCCCCGAGCCTTTCAGTCGTCTGACCACCACAATTACAAACCCACAAATGGTTTGTGGCATTACAACGACAACCCAAAAAACCCATGATATTATCAGGGAGTCTCTGCATCTTTCTGCCGTTTATGGTGGAGCGATTTCCGGGCGTGGTCCGCGCTATTGTCCGTCTATTGAAGACAAAGTCGTGCGTTTTGCGGAAAAGACCGGCCACCAGATTTTTCTGGAGCCAGAAGCCCTGCCTGAACATGAAGGCGGGCATCTGATTTACCCCAACGGCATTTCCACCAGTCTGCCAGCAGATGTGCAGGAAGCAATGATTCGTTCTATTCCCGGCCTGGAACAGGCTGTAATCGCGCAGCCGGGTTATGCTGTGGAATATGATTATGTGAATCCGCAGGAACTTACGACCTCACTTGAGCTTAAGAAATGCCCCAACCTGTTTCTGGCCGGGCAGATTAATGGGACGACCGGGTATGAAGAGGCCGGTGCACAGGGCCTTCTGGCGGGCGTCAATGCGGCCCGTAGAGCCGCAGGGCAGGGTGCTGTCAGCCTTGATCGCGGGAAAGCCTATATTGGCGTTATGGTAGATGATTTAACAACGCAGGGCGTAAGTGAGCCATATCGGATGTTTACATCCCGTGCGGAATACCGGCTGACCCTGCGGGCTGATAATGCCGATATGCGCCTGACGCCACTGGGCCTCGAATGGGGATGTGTGGGAGAGGCGCGTCGTGATATTTTTGAAAAAGATTGTGAAGATATCAAAGAAATTACAGAGCATGCAGAACGGGAAAGCTGGCAGCCGCAAGTTTTAGCGGAGGCTGGGCTGAAAGTGGCACAGGATGGGCGGCGCAGAACGCTGCTGGAAATTCTGGGGTATGGTCTGGAGGACTCTGTGCTTGAAAAGCTCGCTCCGTGGTATCTGAACACACCGCAGCGCGCCCGGCATTACGTAACCACACAGGCCCGCTACAAAGGCTATCTTGTCAGGCAGCAGCGTGAAATTCGTCAGCTTGAAGCTGAGGCCGAAATCCGTTTTCCTAAAAATATGGATTTCAATAATATCGGGGGGCTGAGTTCGGAAATGAAGGAACGGCTTGAACGGGCTAAACCGGAAAATTTTGGATCTGCGCAAAGAATACCCGGCATGACACCATCCGCACTGGTGGCGGTTCTGGCCCATGTGCGGCAGAGAGCCGCCCGATGATCACTCTGCCAGAAGCGTTGCATGTTTCACGTGAAACACAGGATCGGCTTGAAGCGTTTGTCGCACTCCTTGAAAAATGGAACCCGAGGATCAATCTGGTATCCTCGCGTGACATTGCCAATGTGTGGGAACGCCATGTGCTGGATAGCCTCCAGCTTGCCCCTTTGGTTGCTGGGCATGAGCGGTTTATTGATATGGGGTCGGGCGGGGGCTTCCCCGGCATAGTTGTCGCGATAGCGTCTGGCGTGCCGGGAACCCTGATTGAGTCTGATCGGCGCAAAGCCACCTTTCTGCGGGAGGCCGCGCGCGCCACGCAGGCTCCGGTAACGGTGCTGGCCGAGCGTATTGAACTGGTGGATATTGCCGCAGCACCCGTTGTTACGGCGCGGGCTCTGGCCTCTCTAAACAAGCTGCTGGAATGGACCGAGCCGTTGCTCGAAAAAGGAGGAAAAGCCTTTTTTCTCAAAGGACAGCAGGCGGATGAAGAGTTGACCGAAGCCCGACGCAACTGGCACATGGATGTGTGTCTCCACCGCAGCATAACAAGCCATGATGGTGTGATTCTTGAAGTGAGCAATCTTGACCGTGTCTAAGTCCGACAAAAAAACAAAAACGTGCCGTATTCTGGCGATCGCAAACCAAAAAGGCGGGGTTGGAAAAACAACCACGGCTATCAATGTCGCCGCCGCACTGGCTGAAGACGGTACACGTGTCGTGCTGCTTGATATGGACCCGCAGGGCAATGCTTCCACGGGGCTTGGTGTTGGATATGATGCCCGGCAGGGTGGGGCCTACGCCCTGCTGATGCATGAAAAGCCTGCCGCTGAACTGCTTCAGCCGACCGAAATAGAAGGCCTGTCCGTTATTGCAGCCAATACCGAACTGGTCGGGGCTGAAATTGAACTGGTGGATGCTGAGCAGCGTGAAACCCGCCTGCGTGAAGCTCTGGCCCCCCTGGCTGAGAGTGCGGATTACGTCATTATTGATTGCCCGCCCAGCCTTGGTCTTTTGACCCTGAACGCTCTTGTGGCGGCTGATGGTGTACTAGCCCCGTTGCAGTGCGAGTTTTTTGCACTGGAAGGGTTGGGGCATCTGGTGCGAACAATTGAGCGCGTCAGAAAAAAACTTAACCCCTCGCTGAAAATCGCGGGTATTGTGCTGACCATGTATGACAGACGAAATAATTTGTCTGAACTTGTCGCTGCGGATGCCCGGAGCTTTTTCGGGGATGATGTGCTTGAAACCATTATTCCTCGAAACATCCGCATTTCTGAAGCACAGAGCCACGGTCAGCCGGTCATGGTTTATGACCCACGGGCCAGTGGTGCCGCGTCTTATCGGGCTTTGGCTGCGGAAATTAAGAGGAGAGCATCTTAGGCATGTCTCAGCGTAAATCTGCCGCTCGGCCAAAACTCGGACGAGGCCTCGCCGCCTTGCTGGGGGACGTTTCCGCTCCTGTAGCAGTCTCTTCGGCTGCCAGCCGACCAGCTGCTGGTGCCGGTCGTGATGCATCGCCTGTCAGTTCCCTGTCCGTTGATGTTCTGGTTCCTGGGCCATTTCAGCCCCGTCAGGACATGGAACCGGGCGCGCTGGACGAGCTGGCAGAATCTATCCGTGCGCGCGGGATTTTACAGCCTATTCTGGTGCGCCCCGATCCTGCCAAAAAAGGGCAGTATCAAATTATTGCCGGGGAAAGACGCTGGCGCGCAGCACAGTTGGCCCAGTGCCATATGGTGCCGGTGCATGTGCGTGATCTGAGTGAAGTTGACGCCATGGCAGCGGCCCTGGTGGAAAACCTCCAGCGTGCGGACCTGAACCCCATAGAAGAGGCTGAAGGCTTCAGCCGCCTGCTGGACGAATACAGCCTGACGCAGGACGAGCTTGCAAAAGCTATTGGCAAGTCCCGCCCCCATGTGGCTAACACCATGCGCCTGCTACGCCTGCCAGAAAGCGTGCGGAAGGCTGTGGGGGCAGGGGTGCTTTCCGCTGGGCACGCAAGGGCCCTTCTGGCGCATCCTGACCCTATTGCTACGGCCAAAGAAGTGATTGAGAAGGGGCTTTCTGTAAGGCAGACCGAAAGCCTTGTGCAGAAAGCTCTTGAAGACAAAGCCAAGGCTAAGCCTGCTCCGGTTAAAAAAGCACCAGAGCCAGAAATCGCTGCGTTAGAGCGTGATCTGGCATCCAGATTGGGGCTTAAAGTCCAGGTTCATTTTGATGGGCGGAAAGGTGGGTCTTTGCAGATCCATTATAAAAGTCTTGATCAGCTAGATGATGTTCTGGCCCGCCTGAAAAGCTGAATTTTCAGGCTTGTGTTAAGAGAAGGTGGGTGATAGAAAGCTCCCACTTCAGTTCAAAGAACTGTAAGGGCGCATAGCTCAGTTGGTAGAGCAGCTGACTCTTAATCAGCGGGTCCAAGGTTCGAGCCCTTGTGCGCCCACCAATCCTTTCAAAGGCTTAGGTGGTTTTTAGGGTGAGGTATAAACCTCCCCTTCCGGTCAGTTATCATATTAAACAACCGAAACAACACCTTTGGTCATTATAGTCAAAGGGTTCAAGTCGCAATTCCATCTGGCTGCGTTATGCAGGTAGTTAAGCGCTTGCCGTGCATAAGCCCCTCATTCTTTCAAAATAATATTGCACTCGTGCAGTCTGTCTGGATGTTCAATCCCTGCTTTTCTGGCACCGTGAGCACCATAAAGCGCCTGTCGTTACGGTTCCTATAGGTCTTTTCATATTGTTGCTCTCTGCTTGAAAGCCCGTGGAACCAAAGCCACGCTCATCTCTTTTAGCTAGTAGTTAAGAAGCACTCATGCTCACTTCACTACGCGTTTGTCAGGCGGGGTGGGTCCTCATACCAGCTTGAAGGAGCGCACATTATGATTACCGTGCATCATCTGGATAATTCACGTTCACAGCGGGTTCTCTGGCTGCTTGAGGAACTGGAGCTTCCCTATGAGGTTCAGTTTTATAAACGCGATCCTAAAACCATGATGGCCCCCAAATCTCTTCGAACTATTCATCCGCTGGGTAAGGCTCCCATCATAACGGATACGGATGGGGACGTGACGCTCGCTGAAAGCGGGGCAATTATTGAATACATCATCAATAAATACGGTAATGGCCGATTGGCGCCAGCGCGAGACACATCCGAGTATATCCGTTTTATATATTGGCTACATTATGCGGAAGGGTCAGCCATGCCGCCGCTATTGCTCAAACTCATATTCGGAATGCTACCAAAGCAGGCTCCCTTGCTCATCCGCCCTTTTGCTTTCTTGATAGCAAAAGGGGCACAGACACGGTTCATAAATCCGCAGGTCAAATTGCATATGGATTATTGGGAGCAGAGCCTTTCCGAAAGTGAGTGGTTTGCGGGTAATGACTTTACCGCAGCCGATATCCAAATGAGCTTTCCTCTTGAGGCCGCCGCAGCCCGTGCCAGGGCCACGCACAACAGGCCTTACGTGGAGGCGTTTCTGCGCCGCATTCATAATCGTCCGGCCTATCAGCGTGCTCTGCAAAGAGGGGGGACGTATGCCTATGCCAACAATGGCAGCTGACTGACACTTTGATAGCCCAGACGGGATGCTAGGCGAGTTGGTCCTGGCTGCATGTATCCTGCTGTGACCAGTAATTCGATCTTACGGAGATATGGTGCCCGTTTTGCTGAGTGATGTGGAGCACTAGTCCTGCATTTTAGCAGAGCAATCCAATCTCATGCGTCATGATAGAAGACACCGCATTAAAGTTCGGGCTTGGAGGAGTATTTCAGGCCAGCACGAGGCATTTTTCTCCAAATTAGGAAAATGCTCCCGGAGGCCAATAAACAAACAGCCCAAGCATCGGGAAGATGCTTGGGCTGTTCTAGGCTCTAAATTTTGAAAGCTTAGAGCTTATCAATGCCGCTTTTAACGGTGTCTTTTACGTCACCAGCGGTCTTCTGCACTTTCCCCTTCAGGTTCTGTGCAGCGCCTTCTGCTTCAAGGCGTTCATTGTCCGTCAGTTTCCCGGTTTCTTCTTTAACTTTACCGGCAACCTGATTTGCAACGCCTGTAATTTTATCTTTCATCGAGCTCATTTTAATATCCTTTCCTGCTTTTGGATAACAACGCCAAGCTCACTCAGAGGTTCCTCAGGCAAAGGCAAAATTTCTTTCGGTTCTGTCTTCAAAGGTCGAAACCGCGCAAAACTAAGGGAGATGGACGGGTACGGTCTGCTATTTTAAACTAAGCTGGGTAGATAACCCGCATCCGCTCTTTCAAGAAATGGCTTTTTTGCTCAGGCGGCATGCTCCAGCTTCTGGAAAGAAAAGGAGCATTCTGTGATTTTAATATTGTGGTTGGTCTGTAAAAACAGAACGGATCAAACAACAGTTGCGTTAGATAATTTTAAAAACCTGTTTGGAAAAAATAATGTTTTCTCAAGGTGATCTTTTCGCACAGCAAGAAGAAAAAGAGCTGCCGGCTGTTGTCCCGGAGCTGTGGGATAAACTTGCTCGGTCAGCTTTCCGTAGAAAATTCCATTTGAATTCAGAAGATTTGTCTTACCTTCAGGAAAAAGGTCTGCCTGTTGTTTGTGAGCACGGTGCAGATTTTATTACAAAACGGCTGGCTCCGGCACATCCAGCCCGGGATGGTAAGCAAACACCGTGGAAAGGGCACCCGGTCTTTGTCGCTCAACATGCAACCGGAACATGCTGCCGATCCTGCCTTGAAAAATGGCATCATTTTTCAAAAGGCGTACAACTCACATCCATTCAACAACGCTATGTTCTGGCGGTTATCGTGGGCTGGCTGGAGCATGAACTCACCGCAGCGCAGAGCACTTCGTCCGAACACGAGAACTCTATGGTTAAGCCAAAAGAGCAGAATGCAGAGTCAGAAACTTAAGCGTCTGGTTCTGACAATAAATTTTGAAAACGTAGAGACTATCCCCAAAGCCCTCAGGAGGCTTCGGGAGGGCTGACTTCCCGGTCCATCAGCAAGGCGGTTACGGCATTTTTGAACGGAGTGAATTTATCCGCAAGACGAAGGCCCGTTTCACGGAGTTGCCGGAAGGGTGCGCCGTCATGCGTGTAAAGCGTTGCAATGCTGTTCGTGCCGGCAAAGAGTGGGGCTGTCATCATGCGGTGCTGGCGTTCAAAACGACGCAGGGCCTGTGCGTTTCCGGCATCCCCTGTTGTTGAAAACGTTCGGGCGACTTCTGTTGCCAGTGTTTCCTGCCCGCGCAGACCGAGGTTGAAGCCGTGGGCCGTAATAGGATGCATGCCGACAGCCGCATCCCCCACCAGCGCTAGACGGCGTGCTGTAAAGCGGTGGGCATATACCCCTTTTAGCGGATAGGCATGCCGCGTGCTTACAAGGCGCATCTGGCCCAGACGGTTGCCAATACGCTGCATGATATCCTGATTAAAGGCATCACGCGGCATATCCAGCAGGCGCTGAATGTCTTCAGGCGGGAGTGTCAGCACCAGAGAGGATGCCATGCCATTTACGGGGAGCAGGGCGACAGTCTGGCCTTCATCAAACCACTGTGTTGCGATGTTGTGGTGCGGAGAGTCATGCGCCATGCGGCACACCAGCATACTGCGCTTGAAGTCGTGGATAATTGCACCAATCCCAGCCCGCCGGCGTGTTGGGGAGAAGCGTCCATCTGCCCCCACAACCAGCTGAGCAGCAATCTGGCCGTTTGTATGATGCACAACAGCTTCAGACGGATTTTGCCGCACGGTTTCGACTGATGTGGCATCAAGCAGCGTAATCCGTGGGCGTTCTGAAGCTGCAGCAAACAGCGCACGCCGGATATGGTTATTAGAAACCAGCCAACCCAGCGCATCCACACCACGCCCGTTGGTATCAAACCGAAGTGGGTGCGGAAACTTGCCAGTTTCTACACGGGCTTCCCGAAGCGGGCAGATAGCAGTTTCTGGAATATAGTCCCACGCCCCGTTGTTTTGCAGGGTGTGTACAGCGTGATGGGTCAGGGCAATTTCCCGGCCATCAAAGGAGGGCTCAGCCCAGGCTGTGCGCGGTGCGCGTTCCAGCACCGTGACAGACAGACCAGCTTTTTCCAGAGAAAGCGCTGTGGCCAGACCAACGGGTCCGCCCCCGATAATGGCAACATCCGTCTGTGTCGGTGTGGTCATGGCTTTATGTCCTGTCTGCGGCAAAGCTAACGGGTTTGCCGGTCCATGTAGCGGTAAAGTCTGCCGGATCGGGCCGTTGGGGAGCATGCTGCTCACCATCCGGCGTCCCGATAAACAGGAAACCCGCCAGCCTGTGTGGTGCAGGAAAGCCGAGTTCTTCAGCCAGAACGGGGTCTTCCACCACATCACCGGAAACCCAGACGCCACCAAAGCCTGTGGCGTGCAGGGCATTCAGCACATTCATGGTGGCGGCTGCTACGGCCATTTCCTGCTCCCACACCGGAATTTTATGATCCGGACGCAGGTGCATGCCAAGTGCGAGAATGAGCGGCATGGTGGAAAAGCGCTTGCGACGCTTTTCAATTTTAAACTCAGGGACGTCAGCATCCAGCCGCTGCATGCTGGCAACAATACGCTCGGCCATAACGGGCCGGGCATCACCCTGAATGACCACATAACGCCACGGACGCAGCTTTCCGTGGTCTGGTGCACGCATGGCGGCTGCCAGAATTTCGGAAAGCTGAGCGTCTGACGGTGCGGGTTCTGCCAGATGGTCTGTGGAAGCGCGGGTCAGAAGCATGTCCATGGGGGTCATGATCAAAAGTCCTGTTTCAAAAACAATAGAGGAGATATGTGCTCAAACAGGAAAGGGCGGGAGAGGCTGGCCACCCAGCAGGTGCAGGTGGAAATGCGGCACTTCCTGCCCGCCATTCTCACCGGCATTGGTAATCACCCGGTAACCGTTTTCATCCAGCCCAAGGTCTGAAGCAATTTGCGCGGCGGCCTTCATGACACCGGCAATCTCGCCTTCTGAGGCTGCTTTGGTAAAATCAATAAAGGATACATAAGGTTTTTTAGGGATAATCAGAACATGCACAGCGGCTTTGGGGGCAATATCCTGAAAGGCCAGAACCCATTCATTTTCAAAAACCTTTTTGCAGGGAATTTCCCCGCGCAGGATTTTGGCAAAAATGTTTTCCGGATTGTAAGGCCCTGTTCCTTTAACAGCCATTGTTTATCCCTTTTTTGGCAAAGTTTCTTTAGGGCGAGACGCTTTTTCAGCAATGCCGCTTGTACCTTCACGGCGGCGCAGCTCTGCCCAGACTTCTTCCGGAGCAATCCCCGCATCGACCCACAGAACAATAAGGTGGTAGAGCACATCAGCACTTTCCCCCACCAGAAGGTCTTTGCGGCCGGCTACGGCTTCAATCAGACACTCAACAGCTTCTTCCCCAAATTTCTGGGCAATTTTGTAGGTGCCACGGGAAAGGAGGCGGGCTGAGTGGCTCAGGCTGGGGTCTGTGCCTTTTCGGTTCTGCACAACCGTGTAAAGCCGGTCCAGAACGGTCTCATCAGCAGACTGGGAGAGCTTGTCTTCCAGAATATCTTTGGACTTTAAAGCTTTTTTCGCAACGGATTCTTTTTTTACGCTGCTTTTGGGTGCAGCTTTTGCGCGTGCTTTAGGGGCTGCTTTGGCTGCGGTCTTTGTGCTGGCTTTTTTGGTCATGTGCGTGGCTTTGCCTGAAAAGGTGAAGGATTGGGGCGTACGGGCAGACCGGCTTCAGCCAGCGCTGTTTTAACCTGAGACACTGTGAACTGGCCAAAATGGAAGACACTGGCAGCAAGAAGCCCCGTGGCTCCCGCCTGTGCACCTTCCACAAAATGCTTCAGCTCTCCCACGCCGCCAGACGCGACAATCGGGAGCCTGACCGCCTGCGTTGCGGCTTTCAGCAAAGACAGATCAAAGCCTGAGCGTGTGCCATCACGGTCCATGGAGGTTAGCAGGATTTCTCCTGCACCACGCTCGGCTACTTCCCGGCACCAGTCAATAACATCTCGTCCGGCGGGGGTGCGGCCCCCGTGAGTGTAGACTTCCCATTTGCCG
>NZ_CALLXM010000125.1 GCF_937875265.1 uncultured Acetobacter sp.
CCTTCCTCCGTCGCTTTTTTGGCACCAGCCAGTTCAAACGCTCCGCCATGCCCAACGGCCCGAAGGTGATGGCAGGCGGCAGCCTCTCCCCCCGTGGGGACTGGCGTGCGCCCTCGGATGGCAACGCAACCCTGTGGCTTGCTGAACTGGAGCGTAATGTGCCTCAAAGCTGAGGCGCTCCGCACCTGAATACGCCTGCCTGATGGTATCCGGCCACGTCTTCCGCTATAAAGCATCCCACCATGAGCACAGCACGCCACGCCACCCTTCATCGCGTTACCAGCGAAACCGATATTGCCGTCACTCTTGATCTGAATGGATCAGGACAGGCCAACATTGATACGGGCATTGGTTTTTTTGACCATATGCTGACAGCACTGGCCAAACACGGCCTGCTGGACCTGACCATTATCGCCAAGGGTGACCTGCATATTGATGGGCATCATACGGTAGAAGATACCGGAATTGCACTGGGTCAGGCCCTGCGGCAGGCACTGGGTGACAAGCGCGGCGTTCGCCGTTTTGGCCATGCACTGGTGCCGCTGGATGAAGCTTTGTGTGAAGCTGTGGTTGATCTTTCCGGCCGCCCCTTTCTGGCATGGGATGCCACGTTCGACCGTGACCGCATTGGGGAACTGGATACGGAACTGGTGGAAGAATTCTTCCGTGCCTTTGCCATGTCCGGCATGCTCACCCTGCACCTGACGCAAAAAGCCGGCAAAAACTGCCATCATATTGCCGAAGCCGCGTTCAAGGCTTTGGCCCGTGCCCTCCGTATGGCTGTGGAACCAGACCCACGGGCCCAGGGCAGCATCCCCTCCACCAAGGGTGTGCTATAGTTTCTGCTACAGTATTCTTCCCCGAACCTCATTCTGCTCAAAAGCAGGGGGAAACCGGTTCCTGACACGGACCAGAAGTGCGAGGTCCCCATGACCCAGACTCTCTCCATCGCCGTTGTTGATTATGAAGGCGGTAATCTGGCTTCCGCTGCCCGCGCGGCAGCCCGTGCAGCGGAGCTTTCAGGCATTGCAGCCAATGTCATCATCACCAATTCCCCGGCAGATGTCAGAGCAGCGGACCGCATCATTCTGCCCGGTCAGGGTGCTTTTGCGGACTGCGCCCGCGGGCTGGAAGCCATTTCCGGCCTGAAGGACGCCATCCTCACCACCACGCGCAAAGGCACGCCCTTTCTGGGCATTTGCGTGGGAATGCAGCTGATGGCCGAACGCGGGCTGGAGCATGGCACCACAGAGGGCTTCGGATGGATTTCCGGGGAGATTGCTCCCATGGATGCTCCCGGCCTGCGGATGCCGCAAATGGGCTGGAACGAGCTGAACTTCAGCAGCCCCCACCCCCTGACTGAAGGCCTGGGCACCGCGCCACATGGGTATTTTGTGCATTCCTATGCGCTGAGAAACTCAAAGCCGGAAACCCTGATTGCCACCACAGACTATGGTGGGCCGGTTCCCGCCATTGTGTGCAATGGCAATGTTGCAGGAACACAGTTCCATGTTGAAAAAAGCCAGACGGTTGGCTTACAGATTTTAGCTAATTTTCTAGCCTGGACTCCGGAAGACCTCTGCGATGTCTGTGCCTAAAAATAAATTCGTCCAGCGCGTTCTGTCCCTGACAGAAGACGACCTTCAGGCCCTGTGTGAAGCTGCCGATGCTGCCATTCTGGACGGCGGGGGCTTTGGCTGGGTTCAGCCTCAGGGCCGTCAGGTTCTGGAACGCTACTTCAAAGGCCTGCTGCTGGTGCCCGAGCGCATGCTGTTTGTAGTGCGTCTGAAGAGCGAGATTGTTGGGTGTGCCCAGCTTGTCCGGGCACCACGCAATAATGAATGTCAGGCTATGTGCATCACTCTGATGCACCTGTTTGTTGCCCCCTATGCCCGCAATCGCGGGCTGGGCGGTGCCCTGTTGCGTGAAGTGGAAAATGCAGCCCGCAGCATGGGCTTCCGTGTGATGAACATGGATGTGCCGGACACACAGACTGCGGCCATTGCCCTGTTCCAGAAAGCAGGATTCCTGCACTGGGGAACCCATCCGCACTTTGCACGAATGGGAGACCAGACCGTGAGTGGGCTGTTCTTCACTAAACTTCTTGATACCGTGCGCTCTGCCCTCGTGGAGCCTTCCTTCTCCCCTCAGGTTGAAACACCGGACATGATTGCATCTTCCCCCTCATCCTCCCGCCCGCTGACGCTTTACCCCGCCATTGATCTGAAGGACGGAGCCTGTGTGCGCCTGCGTCGCGGGGAAATGGATGATGCCACCGTCTATTCAGATGACCCTGCGGCTCAGGCACGGGCATGGTGTGATGCCGGGTTCAAATGGCTGCACGCGGTTGACCTGAACGGGGCATTTGCAGGCCAGTCCGCCAATGCTCCGGCTGTGCAGGCCATTTTGAAAGCCACCACGGTGCCCATGCAGCTTGGCGGCGGCCTGCGGGATATGAAGGCCATTGCCTCATGGCTGGAAGCTGGCGTCACCCGCGTCATTCTTGGGTCCGTCGCGGTTAAAAACCCGGCTCTGGTCAAGGAAGCCTGCCGTGCGTTCCCCGGCCGGATTGTGGCAGGGATTGATGCCCGCTCCGGCCATGTTGCAACCGAAGGCTGGGCCGAAGTGTCTGACATGCAGGCAACGGAACTGGCCCTGCGGATGCAGGAAGCCGGTGTGGCTGCCATTATTTTCACGGAAATCAGCCGGGATGGCATGCTGGATGGTCTGGATATTGACCAGACGGTAACGCTTGCCAACACGGTTTCCGTGCCGGTTATTGCCAGTGGCGGGGTGGGTAATCTGGAGCATTTAGCCGCCCTGCGGAAAGCAGCAGATGAAACGCCGGGCATTGAAGGCGTTATTGTTGGCCGGGCCCTGTATGATGGCAGGGTTTCTCCGGCTGAGGCCCTGAAGGTTCTGGCCTGATGCTCAAACTCCGCGTCATTCCCTGCCTGGACGTCAAGAACGGTCGCGTTGTCAAAGGCGTGAACTTTGTCGAACTGCGTGATGCCGGGGACCCTGTTGAACA
>NZ_CALLXM010000126.1 GCF_937875265.1 uncultured Acetobacter sp.
AGGTTATGACTGTGCGCGGGAACCTGACGTCGCTTCAATGGGCACCGGATGGTTCGGCTCTGGCGTTTACGTTGGGTCGTGGCACCCATGCACTGGTCGGGGTGTGGCGTATCAAAACGGCTACCATGACGTTTCTTGCCCCAGCACTTGCACAGGACAGCCTGCCAACGTTTTCTCCTGATGGTCGTTCGGTTGCGTTTGTGCGGGAACATACGCCGCTTACTAACCAGAAAAATGGAAAAGGACTTTTCTGGTCACTCCATGTTTATGATTTAGCGAGCAATACAGATCATGTCGCGTGGATACCGCCTGCTGGGCAGGGCGCACGGTTTTTTGCACCAGAAGGAAGCGGTCTGATGTGGTCAGATAACGACCACATCCTCTTTCCATGGGAAGGCAGTGGCTGGATGCGGGTTTGTGTTGTGGCGGCAGCCGGAGCAGGCACCCCGGCGTGCCTGACGCCAGATAAGGCGGAAGTATCATCCTATCGGTTGTCTCAGGATAGAAAGACACTGTTTTATACAAGCAATGCCGGGAATGTGGATGTCTGGCACGCTTGGCAACAACCGTTGGACGGTTCTCCTTCGCGGCGTCTGACGCAGAGTGAGGATATGGAGACAGATCTTGCTCTTGCTGGAAAAAAGGTAGGCTTGATAGCTGCCAGCGCCACACAAACGGCGCATCCTGTTGTGGTTGCTCAAGGGGGCACGAGTGCTCCGTTGGTCTCCCCGGAACTGCCTTCAGATGTGCACTTTGTGACACCGCAAACGGTTGTTTTTCACAGCGCCGATGGCGTGGAGGTGCATGGACAGCTCTTTGTGCCGGAAGGTAATTCCCAAACATCGCACGCTGCACTGGTGTTTGTGCATGGTGGCCCGCACAGGCAGATGCTCCCAGCCTTCAACAGTATGAGCTATTATTCCAATGCTTATGCCATGAACCAGACATTGGCTGCGCAAGGTTATAGCGTGCTGTCCGTCAATTATCGCAGCGGCACCGGATATGGAGAGGCTTTTCGCAACGCACTTGAAACAGGCAGAGCGGGCGCCAGTGAATATCGGGACGTTATTGCTGCCGCCACTTACCTCAAGGCCAGAGCGGATGTTGACCCCGCTCATATTGGTATCTGGGGTGGAAGCTGGGGCGGGTATCTGACCGCGCTTGCGCTGGCCCGCAATAGCGATATTTTTGCTGCCGGAGCTGATTTTCATGGTGTGCATGATATGACGCAGCCTGACACATTAGGTCTCTCTCCTACGGAGAACAGAAAGGCGCGTGATCTGGAGTGGCAGTCTTCTCCTGTAGCAGATATTGCTCGTTGGCATGCTCCTGTTTTGCTGGTGCATGGTGACGATGACTATAACGTGGAATTTGAGCAATCAACCCTTCTGGCAAAGATGCTGTCAGCACAGGGAGTGCCGTATGAGGAACACTCCTTTCCCAATGAACGCCACGCCTTTCTCCGCATGCAGGACTGGCTCGCAGCCTATACGTGGATGGACACGTTTTTTGGCCGTAAGCTGAGTCCGCGTCATCCGTGAAGCTCTGGAGGGTAGTGTTGGGCATCAGAAGCCGTAGAGAATCCTGCAGATTATGCGGTATGGAATAGTCTGGCTTCTGATGTATGCCTGAACTGTGATGATCTGATTAAGGCGGCCTATGTAGCTTTCGCAAAAGGTATGCTGCATCCAGAGGATACGATCACGGCTTACAACCATTTTCATTCTTTGGTGGGTAAAGGCAATTTTGCGTTCCAGTAGAAAAAGGACTCTTATGGCTCTTTTTACAGGCAGGCACGCATTAGAGTTCTGAATGCCATTTTTCCCAAAGTATATACGTATTTTCGTAACTAATCTGTATCCAGATCCCTGAGTTTTCTCTTAATTGTTCTTTGGACGATTTTAAGTGTAGCATTTTATGGGCTTATTTTTTTAGGACTGTAGAGGGATTTCTGGAACCAGATAAGACCGTTTTCTTCAGCATTTTTCCATCGAATGTCCTCTACATCAGCAATAATAATACTATGCGTGGACGTA
>NZ_CALLXM010000127.1 GCF_937875265.1 uncultured Acetobacter sp.
TGGCTGTTCTCTATCAAGTTTACGGCGTAAGGCTGACCAAATCATTGAGCCCTGATCTGGGTCTTCATCAAACTGCTTTTTGGTTCTGAGAATTCTTTCTTCAGACGGTACATGTAAAGGTGCACCGGTAGCCTGTGCAGCAATTTGAATGCGGCAGGACTGTTCCAGGTAATACATGCGATAAAATGCTCTTGCGACCGTCTCACCTACAGTGAGAAGACCATGATTTTGCAAAATCAGCGCGCTATTATTGCCAAGGTCACGAACAAGGCGTTCCCGTTCGCTCAGATTGTCATCTGCCGCAATGCCTTCATACCCATGAAACCCAACTGAGCCGTAAAATTCGATATTCATTTGGTTAAGCGGCAGAATATTTGTGTCCTGTGCAGCAATAACCATACCAGGCACGGTGTGCGTATGCATGACGCAGGCGGCATCGGGTCGGCTACGATGCACGGCTGAATGAATAACAAATCCAGCCGGGTTAACCGGCCATGAGGTTTCCTGTTTGGGTTGCCCGTCGGCATCCACAATAACAAGAGAACTGGCAGTAATTTCTTCAAACAACAAACCATACGGATTTACAAGAAACCGATGGTCCTCACCTGGCAGGCGCACGGACAGGTGCGTATAGACAAGGTCAGTCATATTGAAATGCGCCATCAGGCGGTAGGCCGCGGCCAGGTCTTCGCGCAGGGTTTGTTCTGCTTGAGGAATATGAAGCATGTATGGTTCTCTTTTTAAACGGGACCGCTGGCTTTTTTGAAGTGGCCAAATGTTGCCGTTTTACGTGCACCAGAAGGAAGCGCCAATGTACCAGCCTCTACGCGGCGTGCAAGATACTGGTAGGTTTGCAGGGCCTGAGCCCACATATGCTCACCAATAGTAATAGCCTCGTATTCCTGGCTGCCTGTTGCAAATGCAGGGAGGGGACGAATTTGGGTGTGGTAATCACAGGCATAAAAAAGCGGGAAGGAATAACGCTCTTCCTTAACGCTACGCACACGGTGAGCTGTGGCAACAAATGCTCCAGCAGTCATCACTTCCAGCATATCACCAATATTCACAACAAACGCACCGGGGATAGGGGATGCATCGATCCACTCCCCGTTCCCATTCATGACTTCAAGTCCAGGCTGGTCGGCCAGCAGAATGGTAAAGCATTCGTAGTCAGTATGGGCGCCAATGCCCGGAGCGTCCTGCGCGGCTGCGTCATAAGGGTAATGGATCATGCGCAGCTTTGAGGGCGGAAAATTGGCGTGATCATCAAAATAGTTTTCAGGCAGGCTCAGAGCGAGTGCAAACCCTCTGAATAAGGTGCGACCCAGGTCAAACACAGCTTTGTAGTAAGCTTGTGCTGCGTCTTTAAAGCCGGGGACGGTTGGCCATTTGTTTGGGCCAAGCAAAGGGGTGCCTGCCTGTACTAATGGGTTGTCTGCCGGAACTTCAAAGCCGATATCAAAGGCTTCCTTATGGTCAGGCCGCCCGCTGCCGTACACTTCCTCACCTTCCGGCACAAAGCCTTTATGTGTTTCAGAAGATCCTATGTAATAGTCCATTTTGCGGTCAAAAGACTGCGCAAAAAAAGCTTTAGCGGCGTCGCGCACATCCTGAATGATATTTGCGGGCACATGATGGCCAGAAATATATAAGAAGCCGACATTACGGGCGGCGTCACCCAGTTCTTGTGCTACGGCCTGACGGTCCTGTGCGTTCTCGCTATACAGACCAGCAATATTAACAACAGGAATGGACGTGAATGTTTTAGCGTCTGTCATGATACTCAGTCCTGTTCAGCTTGGATGGGGAATAGCGTCTTGAAATGAGCCTGCTCGGTCTGGCCTATCCACACATTCATGTCCCATAGATCGGCTATAGGAGCGTTGGTGAAGGGGAGGGTATGCACATAGCCGTCAGGCCCACATTCAGGTGTCAGGGTTGAGGCGCGGTAACCGCGTTCTTTTTGAGAGAGCCAAACCTGTTCCCATATATTTTGATGAAAGAGTCTGGCATCTGCATGCTCCGGGGCTGCGGGATGCGGCACCTGAGGGCCCTGATCGTAGCCTATACGCGCCTGTATGTGATGAACCCTTTTGAAAAAGGATGTGAAGTCATCAGCCGGGTCATTGAGCAGGCGCTCACAGCAGACGACCCAATGGCTTATATCCAGCGTGAAAAGTATATCGCTGTTGAGCTGGGGGAGCACATCCAGTGTAATCCATGGGTTTGCAAGAATGCGTGAGCGGTGCGTTTCAAAAACACACAGGAGCCCGAATTCCTGCCCTATAGCATGTGCTCTGTTTATAAACTCGGCCTGCTCGCTGGCGCACCAACGGTCATTGCCCCCCAAAACATTGATAAAACGGGGGGCCATGCAGGTGGCACGGTCCAGTGCACTTCGTAAATCATCCAGATGGGTTTCAAGAGTGGCAGCCTGCTGGGGCACAACGCCACCACCAGTCATGGCAATGCCGATATAGGGCATACCCTCATCAGCCAGCAGACGAGCGTTATTCCGTGCGTCTGCTTGGGTCGAGGGAATGCGTCCTTCCAGCCCGGTAAAGCCGGCGGCTCGTACGTCTTCTATGGCGTACTGCCACGGGCGGCTGTCACCCCATAATGTTTTGAAAACCTCGAGATACATGAACGAGACCCTGGAAAAAGACTGAGTTAAGCAGGCATGCCAAACTCAGCCTGTGTATTCAGAAATTATAGCGCAGATCTACACCGACCCAGCGAGGTGTTTGTAAATACTGTGCTCGACTGTTGTCACTTCCAGTAAACGAGTAAGTATTGCCATGTTTGTCAAGCATGTTGTCAACGTAAACTGCAGCTGTCCATTTGCTGCTTTTAGGGGCAAATTCCATACGAAGGCCCATGGAGCCAATTTTGTTGGTTTGGCCATTGGGGTCCCCGAGTGCCACCAGCATATTGTCTTTCCATGTGTAGCTGGCCTGCAGGGTCAAACGGTAGCGGCTGACATCAATGCCATAACGCGCCACAGCACTCCATGAGAAACGGGGAGCAAAGGGCAGTGCAGAGTGTGCACTCACATTAGACAACAGGGGCAGGCCGCCAATGTTGTTCACTGCTGTTGTTGCCTGCGCATCCAGATAGGCAAAAGAGCCTCGTAGATCGAGGTTGGGGATGAGGTCATGCACTGTGGATGAGAGCTCACCACCCTGTGTTCTGGCGCGTGAGATTGAGCCTAAGCTGAGAGAGGTAATGTTCCCCGGCATTTCCGCCACAAACAGAGTCTGTCTGTTGTGGTATTCGTAGTCAAATAAGGAGCCTTCCAGCGAGAGCTTGTTTTTGAACAGGCTTGATTTGAAGCCAATTTCATAAGCGATCAGGTTTTCCGGCCGCACGTAGTCCAAGGCCTGCGGTGCGGAAACAGGGGCTGCAAAATACGAGCCAGCCTTATACCCGTTGGAAATTGTACCATAGAGGTACGTGCCAGGCACAACCTGATAACGCAGGCCAACGCGGCCAGTAAAACGCTCATAGTTGTGGCTGGTGTTCATGTAAGACAGGGAGCTGCCAGGTACACCACTTAGCACCCCGTTATCATCGTGTGTGCCACCATGAAATCCGCGTTCATCATAAGAGAAGCGGCCGGACGCAATAAAATCAAGGTTGTGCGTAATATTGGTCACGGTGTTGACGTATACACCGGTTGACAGGTTCTGCTGGCTGAAGTGGTTTGTCAGGTTAGCTTCGGGCTGATCAAACAGAAAGCCGCGATAGCTGGTATAGGCGCCGTCGATTTTGTCATAAGATTCGTAAATACCCACAGTCAGGTGGAATATTTTTGCAATATTCGTACGAAGGTGCATGTCGTGAGACTGGGACAGATACGTATCGTTCCAGTGGTAGTCTGCAACCTGCACAGATTCGCCATCGTAGTTATCAAAAATATCCCTGCGATACATGTCGATGGCTGTCTGTGAGCTAAACACACCAAAGTTGAAAACATGCTCGAATGACAATGACGCTCCGCCACCGTTCTCATTACGGCTGACCGGGTTCTGACCAACATTCACCCTGTTGTAGAACGCATTTGGTGCAACACCGATGGTGCCAACAGGGAACCCGTTAACAGCGTCCCCTTGCGTATTCTGGGGGGACATGGGGGTGCTGCGGTCACGCGTGTAATGGATGTTCAGAAGGGCTGTGGTTTTGTCATCAATCTGGAATTTGGTCAGGTTCCGCATAGCCAGAATATCCTGCGCGCCATAACGCTTATTGGTATTCAGGTCATGCTGCCAGCCATCTCCTTTTGTATAGCTGAAAGCAGTACGATTGGAGATTTTATCCGTAATAGGAACGTTGATGGCAAATTTACCGGTGTTGGTATTATAGCTGCTGTAACCCCACTCAGCATACCCGCCAAACTTGTCTGACGGTTTGACTGAGGAAATATTGACACTGCCGCCTGTCGTGCTGCGGCCCATGTCAAAACCCTGCGGCCCTTTTTCCACCACAACGTTTTCAAGATCGAGCATCTGGCCGTTGTAGAGAGCGGCGTAGGGGGCAAACACGCCATCCAGATAAATGCCGATACCGCCCATATTGGTGCCCACATAATCATCTAGGCCGACGCCACGGATGGAGAAAATGGGTGAACTGCCGGAGGTGGCGTTGACCGCCGTCACGCCGGGGGTAAAGGCTGCAATCTCTTTAGGGCTTTCTACGTGCAGTTCACGCAGTTCCTTGCCGCTCATGACGTTCACGGTGCCAGCCTGCGTATGGTAATGCGCAGTGCGTGTCTGGATGACCTGAATATCTTCCGGGGACGTGCTTTTGTGCGCCGTACGAACCTTGTCGCGCCGTGGGGCGGCTGAGGCCGCCCGGTTTGCGCTGGCATGTGCGCTGCTGGCTTTGTGGCTGCGCAGCGGAGCTTCAGCCGTTGCAGCCAGAGCGGGCAGGGCGGATGTCGTGCCCAGCAGCAGCGCGGTCAGAGCAAGTTTGCGATGAACCGTTTGCCGGTAGCCCTTGGTAAGGGTTGCCCGGATTATGGCATGGGGATGGAATGTCATGCCTGCATTCCTTGCGTTAAGGCGTGTGGAG
>NZ_CALLXM010000128.1 GCF_937875265.1 uncultured Acetobacter sp.
TAGTTTTTACAGGCCCACACATAGCCACCCGGCCATTTCAGGGCGCAGGCCACCATGTCATCAATCAGGCGGTGTTCGTAGGTCAGGCCGGCTTTTTCAAAGTCAGCTTTGAATTCCTTGTCATAAATCTCCTGGAACACGTCTTTAAACAGGCCGTCATAGGCTTTCAGAATGGTGTTCTTGGTGGAGAGATAGACCGGCATGCCGCGGTCCCGCCCATAGGAGAGAGAGGAGCGGGCAAAGCCTTCAATGGAAGCACGGGTGTTGTGCATACCCAGCGCCACGCCGGGGCCTTTAAAGTCATGCACGTCCAGCGTCACGGGCTCACCACCGCCTTCGGGTGTGTAGGTCAGCTTGACGGTGCCGGGGCCGGGCACAAGGGTTTCAACCGCGCGATAGATGTCACCATAGGCATGGCGACCGATCACAATCGGTTTAGTCCAGTGCGGCACAAGGCGCGGCACGTTAGCGCAGATAATGGGTTCACGGAAAATGGTGCCATCCAGAATATTGCGGATGGTGCCGTTCGGGGACCGCCACATTTTCTTTAGCCCGAATTCTTTCACGCGGGCTTCGTCCGGGGTGATGGTGGCGCACTTTACAGCCACACCATAGCGTTTGGTGGCTTCGGCGGCGTCTACTGTCACCTGGTCATCTGTGGCATCGCGGTGTTCCACGCCCAGATCATAATATTTCAGGTCAATATCAAGATAAGGCAGAATCAGACGTTCACGGATGAAGTGCCAGATGATGCGTGTCATCTCATCACCATCCATCTCCACGATGGGATTTTTAACTTTAATTTTTGTCATGGTGAATAACTCCCTCTCCCCGTACAGGATCGTGACAATCCGCATGAGGCGTATGAGCATCATGCGGCAGGCGGATGAACCGGATAAGGGGGGCCGCACGCTCTGTCCCTTCACAATCCAGATAGAAATCACCTGCTCAGGCGAATGTTTCCCCGGATAATCCGCCATTATACTTGCCGGAGGCCGGATTTGTGCGGGGTATATGCTTGCGGGCTATCTGGTGTAGGAGGAGGCATCACAATATGGTCAGGACTTCATGACAGCGTCAGCGCCTTCTCTGCCCTCCCGGACACAGCCTTTTTCTGTCGTGCTGACGATTGAGCTGTGGGAACGGTTCGGCTTTTACGGCATGCAGGGCATCCTGCTGCTTTACATGATTCAGCGGCTTGGCTTTTCCGATGCGCAGGCCAATCTGCTGTGGGGCACATTTTCCGCCGTCTGTTATGCCGCTCCCGCTGTTGGGGGCTGGGTGGGTGACAAACTTCTGGGCTCCCGCCGCACTATGGTGATGGGCGGGCTTGTGCTGACGGTGGGGTACACGCTGCTGGGGGTGGATCTGGGTGGCCAGATGGCACTGTTCGCAGCGCTTGCGGTCATTGCTCTGGGCAACGGGTTGTTCAAGTCCAACGCTGCCAATCTGGTCCGCCGGATTTATGAGGGCGATGATGCCCGCATCGATGTTGCCTTTACCATTTACTATATGAGCATCAACGTTGGCTCCACGCTGTCTCTGCTGCTCACCCCGTGGTTGCAGCAGCGTTATGGGTGGTCTCCGCCGTTTATGGTCTGTGCGGCTGGTCTGGCCTTTGGTGTGGCGTGTTACACGCTGTTCCGGAAGCGGCTGGCAGCCATTGGTTCCCTGCCTGATTTCCAGCCGCTGGTGCTCTCCCGCCTGATGGCGGTGTTGGGCGGTATGGTGCTGGTGCTGGCCGTTATGTTTGGCCTGCTGCGGTATCCTGCCGCAGGCCGGGCCTGTGTGTGGCTGGCAGCATTGACCGTGGCTGTGGTGTGGGCGCTGCTGTATCGGCGGGCATCTCCCGCTGTGCGCCCCGGCCTTCGGCTGGCCTATCTACTGATTGTGCAGACCATGCTGTATTTTGTGTTTTACCAGCAGATGGTCACATCGCTCACTCTGTTTGCCCTGCGGGATGTGGATACGGCCTTCACGCTGGGGGGCGTGACCCTGTTCCACATGTCTGCCGGGCAGTTTCAGGCGCTTAATCCGGTCTGGATCATGCTGGCCAGCCCGCTGTTGTCTCTGGTTTACAAATCCATGGCGGACCGGGGCTGGAACTTCCCCATTGCCGAGAAATTCATTGTCGGGTTCTCGCTGGTGTCGCTCTCCTTCCTTATCTGGTGGTGGAGTGCGGCCACAGGCGGAAACCATCTGGTTTCACCCTGGGTGATGTTCTGGGCCTATGGTGCGCTGTCTATCGGGGAATTGCTGATCAGTGCGCTGGGGCTGGCCGTGGTGGCGCGGTATGTGCCTGCCAATGTGGGCGCATTCATGATGGGCAGCTATAACGTGTCCAACGGTGTGGCGATGTATCTGGGCAGTGCGCTGGCTAATCTGGCAGCGGTTGGGCCTGCCGTGGCCTCGGCTGACCCGGCTCAGACATTGCCGGTTTATGCCAGCCTGTTCCGTATGCTGTTCCTGCTGGGGGCGGGCTGCACGCTGCTGTTTGTGGTGTGTCTGCCCTTCACCCGCCGGTGGGATGCCCAGCACAAGGCCGGGCAGGCCGAAAGACTTTCTGCTGAAGAGGCTGCGCCTCAGCCTGCATGAGGTTAAAGGCGGGGCGGAGGGAAACCATCCGCCCCGTCTGTTTTACAGAATGCCCCCGGCAATCGGCAGGTTTACGCCTGTCATGTAGCTGGCGGCATCACTCAGCAAAAACGCCACTACACCCGGAATTTCTGAAATATTGCCGTAGCGGCGCATCGGCACGCTGCCAATCATCTGTTCCGCCACGGTTTTCGGGTCGGTTGAGAAATACTGCGTATTGGCTTTGGCCTGCTTTTCCACCTGCATGTCCCACATCGGCCCCGGCCCCATGAAGGCCGGGCTGATGGCGTTGACGCGGATATTATACGGCGCAAGGTCTTTGGAGGCCGTTTGCGTCAGCCCCACAATGGCAAATTTGGAAGCCCCATAGGCCGCCATATTGGGCGGACCCTGCACCCCGGCCATGCTGGCGGTGTTCACAATAGCCCCGGATTTCTGGTCCACCATCTGGCGTGCCACAGCCCGCAACACATGGAAGGCACCACAGACGTTAATCTGGATCACGCGGTTAAAGTCTTCTTCCGGGTAATCCTGCACCGGGGCAAAGGCGCCCTGAAAGCCTGCGTTGTTGAACAGCAGGTCAATTTTTCCAAAGTCTGAAGTAATCTGCTGCGTCACACTGTTCACGCGCTTTGCATCCGTCACATCACACACATACGGGCGGACAATGGTGCCATATTGCCGCACCTTTGTGGCGGTTTCTTCCAGTTTGTCCTGCTGGAGGTCCAGAAGGGCGATATCTGCCCCCAGTGATGCCAGATGGTCTGCTACGGCAAAGCCTATGGTCCCGGCGGCACCAGTGACAACGGCAGCCTTGCCTGAAAACTGGCCGGATGTTTGCGGTTTCATGGGGGGCTCCTGTTCGCAAAAAAGAGGACTGAAAAAGAGGCTGGCAGGGGAGGCAGGATCATTTTATTGGGCCTGATCCGCCAGCAGTTGCACGCCGCTTTTTCGGGCCATGTCCTGCATGTAGGCGTGCGTATTGGGGCCAAAGGTCAGGCCTTTGACAATGCTGAGTGAGCGCAGAACGGGGTAGAGGTGGAAGTCCGCTTCCGTCAGGTGTGGCGGGGTGGCCAACAGCGGTTCCAGTGTGTCCAGCTGTGCCTGCACGGGCGGCAGGAGGGTGGCTGTCTGCGCCATAAGGGCATCCAGATTACCAAAATGCTGCTCTTCCCGCGCAATGAAGGCCTGCCGGGCGGCATCGGTCGCCACTTCCCCGAATTTCCCTCGGGTAAAGCGGGGCACAATCAGTTTGAGGCCCAGAGACCACGCCTGTTTGCTCCACGCCATAAGGGCTTCATTGGCCGGAGTGTTCAGCAGCCGGGGCGGATACGTGTCATCACTATAATGCACAATATCCAGACTTTCCGACATGCAGGTGCCGTCGTCTTTTTCAAGGATGGGGAGGCCCTTTTTGCCAGTCAGGCGCAGGGGCGTTTCACTGTCCCCTTCCATGACAACACTCAGCTCTACCGGAATATTTTTCAGGCCAAACATCATGCGGGCGCGTGAACAGAACGGGCAGTGTTCGTAAATATACAGCTTCAACGACAGGCTTCCTCACTCAGGCCGGGCAGACTGAAGCCCGGCCAGTATATTGGTCTTGCTAAAACCAGAACACATCAGGGGAGGGATCGTTGCACTGCATGGGGGCTGCACTGGTGCTTGATAAAGGCAGGAGGGGGCGTCTGTGCCGTGCCATATGCCTTGCCATAAATAAGGTATTTTCCTTTGCTTGAAGACGTGTTTCAAAAGATGCTGAGTCAATAAATCTGGCAGAATTTTATAAAGATATTACAGTTATGAATGTGATTGCTAAAGAGAGCGCATGGAGCCATGCGGGCCTTACGCGGATGGTCCGGACGCTTTCTGAAGAACAGAGGCTTATTTTTGGCTGGATGGCGGGGCTGGTGCTGGCTGGTACTGGTTTGCTTCCGCCTTCACATTTTTTGTGTCTGTCGTGTTGTTGTAGCGTGGAAGAGAAAGGTGCTGAGCGTTCCTGTGAGGGACGCCCGGTTTGCCCTCAGTGCAAAGAACCTGCCCATCCCCATGTATGTCTCTCTCCGGTTAGGGACGAATGGACTGGCTGGCACGCCTTCAGCAAAAACGCTAATCCGGATTTTGAGGCCCCCTTTTATTACCAGACGCTGGCTGAAACAGTCAGAACTATATTTACAGATGAGGGCTTGAAAGCCGCTCCGGATGGCGCATTCGGGTTGCTGCGGGATCTGGTAGATCGACGGCATATTCAGGATATTATTCCTCTTCTCGGGCGGCTTTGTCTGGAACTGCGTGACGAGCAGAGGGAAGCCGCTGTGCAACGCGCGCTCTGTCATCTGTTCGGCGCGTTTTGTCTTGCAGCTCAGCTTCCGTCTATCGCCAGCATTGCCTATGGTCGGTATAGGGATGCGAGGGCTGCTCTGGCGGTGGCAGCACAGGCGAAGAAGGCTGCCTGGTCAGACTATCGTGGCAGATATGAGCGTCTGTCCGCCCGGTGTGGTGGCGGCATGGAGCAGGTCATCACGCAGCGGGCAGAGCAGTGCAGAGTGCTCTCACAGCGCCTGGACCTTGCCTCCACAGCCTCTCATGCTGTCCGACTGCAGCGTGCAAGCCGTCAGCTGAATGGGCTGACAGAGTTCCGTGTGTATAAAAAAAGGCTGTATCGGGCGCTGGGCCGCATTACCGCGTCTTATCGGAAAGACCTTGCTCACCATATCGGGGAAATTCTGGCCAGTTGCCACCATGTGCCAACTCATGCCGTGGCCAGGCTCTCCGAACTGATGGACAACAGGACTCTGCCAACACGTCTTGTGGACGACCAGCTTGTTCATGGCTGGATAGAGGGGGGAGGAAACGGTGCCTCCATGGTTGCCGCGCGCGCGGCAGAACATCTCGCGCTTGGATGGGTCAGAGGCTGGGTGCCTGTGTCAGATGACGTTCAGGATATGTCACGGCTACAGATTGAAAATCCACAGGACAGGCGCTGGATACAGGGGGATATCAGCCGCATTGAGGCAGAAGGCGGTCAGGAAGTCTTCTATGATGTGAAAAATACTTACGTGCGTGCTGGGCGGTATAGCCATCTGGGTGTTCGGCACAAACGCCCCGGAAAAACTACTGGAATCAGCTACATTGGTACCCTCACGCGTGCTGATGATCGTACTGTGTGGAGAACGGAGGATGATGCCCGCCGTTCTTCCGTGCCACTTTCTGTCACGGGGATTTATAATGAGCATGTTGTGAAGGCCGTTAAGGCATTTGCGGCGGACACTACGCCTTGCGTTGCCGTGGAGCCGGTTGATCTCTGGGGTGCTGATATTGAAGGAAGGGACAACACGCGTGTGCCAGCCTTCCTGTTTGTCATGCCGCGTGCTGCCTGGAACCCGTTTCGCGCAACTGGGGCACGGAAACGCTTTCTGGCCTGTCTGAATGAGCATGTCCCTAAAGATATTTTGAAAGTCTTTGTAACAGAAGACACTTTTATCACGGCAGAGGGTAAGACATCTTTTTCTGTTCGCATTGAAGCGTTGCTGAGAGAAGCATTGGTGACCGGACGGGCACCTCAGTTACCCTTTGTGTATTGCACTGTTCTGGATGCTCTGGTTGCGCAATTTAATGACCAGATCAAAGGTGTTTCGTGGGGGAGCGTGCAGGTCTTCCTGCGGGAAACGGAGCAGATCTTTTTTGGCGAGGGGTACACAATGCCTCTTGGCGCATGGGACCCATCAGAGTCTCTGCGTCTTGTGATGCAGGCGTTCAGGATGTTTCTGGAGACGCTCCGGGGCGGACAAAAAACGGATAATCTACCCACGTTGACCCGAATTGAGATCAGTAAAGCCGGGACAATTTTTGCCCGAACCGCAAAGGGGGAAAGGCTCACGTTAGTGTCCCGCTGCGACAAAAAATATCTTGTCGGACAGGAGCCGCCTCGGTATTCCTTAGGGCAGAGTCAGACATGCAAGTCCTGGCCACTTATTTTTGGAAATGATAACGGGCAGGTTTTCGGCCTGCCCGCGGCTTATTCCTGCGGTAAATGCGGACGTTTGTTGTGCAATAAAGGTCATGGTTGTCCGGGCGCAGACCCTGATGATCCGACCTGCCTGTGGAACATCAAAAGGAATGGTCTGACAGTCTGACACGCAGGAACGGTCCTGTGCGTGAAATGAAAAACAGGCCCGCCACGGAGTGTGATGGGCCTGTTTCATGTTCTATCTGCTTTTTGAAAAAAGCGTTTTAGAACTCAGCAGAAACGGTGAAGTGATACACACGCGGCAGGCCTGCATACAGGCTGGATGCTGCGCCGGATGTGCCGCTGGGAGCGCCTGTGAAAACAGAAGCCCAGTAGCGTTCGTTCGTTGCGTTGCTTACCCCAAAGCGGAGAACCATCGGGAACTTGTGCGCCGCGCGGAAGGTATAGCGCGTGCCCAGATCCAGCGTGGTGTAGGAGCCGGTATGCAGTGTGTTGGTCACGTTTGCCGCACGGTTGCCCATGTAATGCATGTTGGCATTGAACGCCCAGTTAGAGGCGAAGGAACCAAAAGATGCAGGCAGGCGGTAGTCCAGCAGCAGGTTAGCCTGAAGCGGGGCCGCTCCAACAATTTCCTTGCGGTTCAGGGAGGATGAGCCAGCGTTCACCAGTTCAGCATCCAGCCAGGTCATACCGGCAAGAACGGACAGGTTAGGCAGCACTTCACCTGAAATCTGTGCTTCCACACCGTAGTTCCGCTGCGTTCCGCCATACTGATACGTCTGGCAGTTGGTCATGGCGGCACAGCCTGCATTCGGGTTGGATGCGGCAACATACATGGCGTAGGGGGACGTCATGCGGAAGCCTGCCACGTTAAACTGCATGGTATTGTAACGCAGTTTGTAACCCACTTCATATTCTTCAGAATGTGCCGCGGGCAGCGCGATATTCGTATTGGTGTAGCTCGTGCTGTTGGGCGTGACAGGCCCAGCTTCAATTGACCGACCATAGGTGAAGTAGAATGTCTGGTTATCGGTCGGCTTGTACATAATGCTGGTGGTCGGGCTGAATGCTGCGGAGGTCTGGAACGTGTTCCGCAAAGCACTTTTGGAGTTCAGAGCGCCTTGCTGATGGATCCAGCCCCAGGACAGGGTGCCCATAATGGACCAGTGTTTGTTCAGTTTCAGGGTGTCACCCACAATGAAAGACTGGCTCATGATGCTGCTGGATTTATAGCTGCCATGATAATAAGGCTGCGTGCCACCGTTCGGGCTGCCGCCATACATGTTATGGATGCCCAGATTCTGCGCAGCGGTTGAAGCGCCGACAGGGTTGTAGTTCCCCATCATGTAACCGTTGGTGCCAACCACCAGATCATGCCGGACCGGGCCTGTGTAAAAACGTCCGTTAAGATAAGCCATGTTACTGCCAACACGGAAATCATTCGCGGTGGTGGTGGCAGTGGCTTTTGAACTGAACCAGCCATCGCTCCCACGCAGGCCGCCACAGGTTTTGCCCCCGTCACACAGCGTATCGGCGACACCAAAGGCCTGCCGGGCTGCGTCCTGATACAGGCCACCTAGCGTGAAGCTCCAGTTCTTGTTGAACTGGTGCTTGATTTTGCCCATGAACGTATTGGTTTCCATGTTGTAGCCGCTCCACTCGGGAGCGAGGCGCTTGCCCAGATCCGGTGCTTCGGGGAGCTTGTTGCCACCAACACCGGTTGCCAGAATACCAAAACCGGGGGCATCGCCACGCTGGTCATAGGTGTAATGGCTGGCGTCAATTTCGATAACTGTCTTTTCATCAAGGTGAAAATCGAAATCCGCGCTGACCATCTCACGGCGGACCGAGCTGCCCTGCGTATAGGCCGTGCCATTGGCATGCAGCATGTTCAGGCGGTAGCCAAACCAGCCGTTCCGGCCAAGACGACCAGAAATATCGCCATTCACCGTGGGGGTGCCGATGGAATCCACACCAACAGAAAGGCGTTCAGTCCGCCGGTCTGTCGGGCGTTTAAGCGTGTATTCAAAAACACCAGCTGGGTTTTCAGGGCCATACATCGCCCCTGCCAGACCATTGAGAACCTGAAGGTTATCAATCCATTCCGCCGGGTAAGGCGTGGTGGACACCACGTTCAGGCCATCCAGGCGAGAGTTGGCCACCACATCGGCTTCAAACCCGCGAGACTGCGGGCGGGAGGTGTTGGGGTCGCCTCGTATTTCCAGCTGCACGGACGGCAGATACTGCGCCATGTCATTCAGGTTACGGATCTGCTGGTTGACCACAACGTCATGCGTAACACCCATGACAGAATAAGGCGTATCCAGCGTGTCCCGGTTTCCCAGCGGGCCAAGATAGACAACCTTGTTCATGTATTTGGCGGCTGTGCCATCGGCGGCGTGGTGACCGTGGACGTTCACGGTTTCCCCATTGGACCCGTCCAGAATCCCCGCGATGGGGCCTTCTGCGGCGGCCTTTTTAGGGGGGGCAGGCTTTTTGGCGGCTGCGGCTTTAACAGCGACCGGTTTGCCGGGCGTGCCCTGCTGAGCAGGAGCGGGCGTTGAGGCCAGAGCGGAGCTGGTCAGCAGGAGTGCGCCAAACGTTCCTGTAGCGAAGAAAAGATGAAAACGATCGTGCATGGATCTGGCGGGTCCGGGCTATGAAAGAACAAAATATGCGCTGGTTCTGCCGAGCCGGAGGGGCGTTGTCCATATATAGCCAGACATAAACCTGTATATGGAGGAATATAATCAGAGAGTGATGCCAGAATAATACAGTTTCGCGGTTTTCCACCGGAGAGAGAGCGAAATAACGCTGCTTTATGTATGACTGTATTCCGAAAAACGTATCAGGTGC
>NZ_CALLXM010000129.1 GCF_937875265.1 uncultured Acetobacter sp.
GCAGAGCTGCAATGCTCGGGCATTGGTGGTGCCAGCCCTTGATAAAGGGCTAAGATTTCATTATGAATCAACCAGTTTGGAAAGATTTATAAATTAACTTCCAGTAAACACAAAAGGTTTTTTAGTTGGGTCTCCGTAAAGACATATGGCGCGTTGGTATTTCTAATGTGCCTCTGGATACCATTATTAAAGACGGATGTGTAACGGCAGATTCTGTTCGCTGGCTTCCTGAGATGAAGTCTTTTCAGTTTCTGGCTGACCCTTTTGGGTTCTGGAAAGATAATGTTCTTTACGTTTTTGTAGAAACTTATGACTACCGTACCCGACACGGGATTATAGAAGTTTTTATTTATGACAGCTGTTTCAATTTTTTAGAACGGCGTGTTGCTCTTTCTGAGCCCTGGCATCTTTCCTATCCTTACGTGTTTGAGGCGGATGGCGAGATCTGGATGATGCCGGAAGCGTATCACTCGGGTAAACTTACCCTGTATCGCGCGGCCTCATTTCCCGACGCATGGGAGCCCGCATGCGTGATTGATCTGGGGCCGGATATTGCCGTGGACGCCACCCCGTTTTTTCATGATGGCCTGTGGTGGCTTTTTTATACACCAGCCAGCAAACCGCCCAAGCCGGTGGGGGAACTGCATCTGGCATTTGCTGAGCAGTTGAGCGGGCCATGGACACGGCATCCGGCTAATCCCGTTCGTCTGGATTCAAGCAGCACGCGGCCCGGTGGGGTGCCTCGTGTTCTAAACGGACAGGTCATGCTGCCCGTTCAGGATTGTTCATGGACCTATGGCGGCGCCATCAGGCCTTTATGGTTTGAAAAGCTGACGCCTGATCTGGTCGTCTCTCATGGCGGCGCCAAAATCAAAATTCCTGAAGAATTTTCGCCGTACACAGAAGGAATGCACACGCTTTCAGCGGCAGGGCAGGTCACGATTTTTGATGTCAAAAGGACGGAGTTGTCCGCCCACGGATTATCTATTGAACTTATTCGAGAAACCAAGAAAATTTTACGGAAAAGATCTTGAAAAACAAAAACAGTTTTTCAATTGGCATCGTCATTCATGATTTTGTGTTTGGCGGGTCAGAACGTATTGCAATCCGGCTTGCCAATTACTGGTCTCAGCATGGCATTTCTGTTGTGGTGTTTGCTGGTTCTGAATGTGGAGAGATGCGTGATCTTCTAAGCCCTGAAATCAGGCTGGTTGTCGCCGCTCCGCACATTAGTCGTTGTAAATCGTCCATGGCGCAGGTTGCTAAAAATGCAGCACAGTATTTTCGGGCAAACCCTGTAAGCGCCTGTTTTGTTCCAGGAAACTATCACTGGCCCGTGGCTTATGAACTTGGGCGTCTACCTTCCAGAGTGCGCCCGGTTATTCTAACGCAAATCAGCTCTCCTATTTATAAACCTGGGCGCCCTGCGTGGGCGCAGAAGTTTTTCAATATGAAAATGCGTTTTCTGTTGAGAAAATCGGACAAGCTGGTCGCACTGGATAGTGAAACCGCCAGTGAGGCCAATGCCCTCTTCAGGCGGCATGTGGCGGACGTCATCCCACTTCCAGCTCTGTGTGGCCGCCTTGCAGCCCCCCAAATGCCAGAGTCAACCAATTTCAACATTCTGGCCGCAGGCAGACTGACTCACGCCAAAGGGTTTGATCTGCTCATTCAGGCGTTTTCTTCTGTTGCCAGCCACTACCCGACCGCCACCCTGACCATTTGTGGGGCAGGGCCGGATCATCAGGCCTTACTTGACCTCGTGGCGCGTGAAGGTTTGCAGGGGAAAGTCCTGCTGACAGGGTATGTGACGGATATCCGGCCTTATCTGGATCAAACGCGCCTCTTTGTGCTTTCGTCCCGGCGCGAAGGGTATGGCGCAGTTATTCTTGAGGCTCTTGCTGCCGGGCGTCAGGTCATCACAACAAACTGCACACCCGCTGCGGGCGATTTTGTCCGTTGTCTGAATGCCGTGCATGTTGTGCCGGTGGGGGATAGTGCAGCCCTTGCTCGCTCCATGATTGCAGTGCTCGCACACCCAGCGCCTGATGCTCAGACGCTGGCGGAGGCGGTAAAGCCGTTTGCAATCGATTTTGGCGGGCAGGCCTATCTTTCCCTGATGTCTGCTGCGCTTGAAAAAGCAAAAGCACATTAAGCAGTTTTTGAGGAAGTCGTGATGCGCATTGGGTTTGTCATCCACACACTCGGCCTACTGGGCGGCACGGAGCGAACCTGCTGCGCTGTGGTGAACGGGCTGGCGGATGATGCGGATATTGTGCTGATAGAAGCCGTTTCAGAAGGGCCTCCCGCATATTTTCTTGATGAGCGCATCGAGCGCGATGTTTTGTCGGGCCAGCACGTCTCGCTTTTATGGTCTGCTCCCAAACTCATCTGGCGTCTCTACCGTTTGATTAAGGCCCGAAAGCTTGAGGCGCTGGTTGTGGTGGAATCAACGCATGCGCTTTATGCTGTTGCGGCTGCAAGGCTAGCCGGGGTGCGCTGCATTGTCTGGGAACATTTCAATTACAATGTTGATCTGGGGAAAAAGAAGAGGCGTTGGGGGCGTGCAATTGCCGCCAGATGGGCGAATGATATTGTCACCCTGACGCACCGTGATCAGACCATCTGGC
>NZ_CALLXM010000130.1 GCF_937875265.1 uncultured Acetobacter sp.
CGGCCATATTTCTTCTTTTCCTGCATTTCCACCATGTTATAGGCCTGATCAATCCAAACCATGTGGATCAGGTTACATTTCAGGCGCACAGCAGTTTCCAGCTCCATGCTGGACATCATGAACCCGCCATCACCAGATATAGAAATAACCTTCTGATCAGGGTGAAGCAGGCTGGCCGCAATCCCCCACGGCAGGCCGACACCCATGGTCTGCTGACCATTGCTGATAAGCACCTGCCGTGCCCGGAAAGACAGCAGATATCGGGCCAGCCAGATATGGAACGTGCCCATATCCAGACACAGCGTAACATCCGGCGTTACAATCTGCTCCAGCTCGCGCACAATCTGCAACGGATGCACAGCCGCATTGCTGGTGCTCCGGGCATCACGCAGTGCGCCGGACCGAGCCGCCTTGTAGCCTTCCAGAATACTTTCCAGTTCCGGTGCGCGCGCCAGTTTCCCGGTTTTCTGCGCAAGGCTCTTCACTGTCGGGGCAATTTCCCCAACCAGTTCAACAACTGGCACAAATGCGTTATCAAGTTCAGCCGCTACAATATCAATGTTAATGATTTTGCGGGCGTCATTCACGTTCCACAGCCACGGGTCATATTCCACAGGGTTGTAGCCAATGGTCACAACGACATCGGCTTCATGCAGAAGCTGATCCCCATGCTGGTTGCGAAACAGACCAACGCGCCCACCAAACCGATCCACCAGTTCATGCGAGACTGCGCCCGCAGCCTGATAAGTGCCGACCACTGGCATACCTGTGGTTGCCACAAAGGCACGCACGGCTTCGGCCACATCTGGACGGCTGGCCAGCAACCCTAGCAGAACGACCGGGCGCTGTGCGTTTTTCAGGAGCTTTGCCGCCTCTGCAATGGCATCTGCTGCGGCAGCGCCGGTTTTTGGCACGGCACGGTCAGCCAGAACCGGCGCATTAGCCGGCATAGACAGCACATCCATAGGCGTGCTGACAAAAGACGCCCCCGGACGCCCACTTTCTGCAAACCGGAAGGCATTTGCCATGACTTCCGAAATTGCCAGAGGATTGGTAATTTCTACACTATATTTGGTAATAGGCTTAAACAGGCTGACAGTATCCATAGTCTGATGTGTAAGCTTCAGCCGGTCAGCCAGCTTCACGGCACCCCCAATTGCCAGAACCGGGTCACCCTCAGAATTTGCTGTCGCCAGACCTGTCACAAAATTAGACGCACCTGGGCCGGATGTTGCAATCGCCACACCAGCCTTACCCGTCATGCGGCCAAGACCACCGGCAATAAAAGCTGCATTCTGTTCATGCCGTGTCACCACTGTCTTAATGGGAGAATCAACCAGTGCATCAAACAGGCGATCAACCTTGGCACCGGGAATACCAAAGACGTGTGTTACGCCATGAGCCACCAGATTTTTGACAATAAGCTCCGCACCGCATTGTGCGGTGTGATCAGAAGGCCTGGTCATTTCATTAAGTCCTGCAAAAAGACCACTGCACACGGGGTGCAATGGTCAGAAAAAGCCTCAGCCGCCTTCGGCAACCCGAATGGCTTCACTCAGATGTTCAGGATTAAGGTTTGCTTTTGCAAACTGCTCTGTGCGCGGCAGCTGAATTTCAAGATCGGAGATCACGGCGACCTCAAGCTGGCCACGCACCAGCCTGTATTCTATCACGTGACCACCGCGTGTCTGGTCTTCTGTCAGAAAGTGCAGATGGTACCCTGCCACGTTCACGCCCTGCATATACACCGGGGTGCGAAAGCCGATCATGGTTCCTGTAACGGATTCCATGGTCAGGGTGGGCTGTTTTTTCACAACATCCAGCATATGCGGATACGGCTTGCACTGGCAGAACACCGTGCGTGTATCCACCCGCTCAAACTGCCCGGTAAACCGCACGGCAGCAAACAAATTGGAGTTGCCGACCAGTTGATCAACCAGCCCTTCAAAGGTCTCTTTCGTTTGAGGCGCATCAATATTGAGCGTTTTTTCCGGCTCAAAATACGTGACGCAAGCAAACGGTGTTTTCATGGAGCCATCAACCGTAGCGGCCTGCCCTTCTGCACGAAACTGGCGGGCAACACCATTGGTGACGATCATCTCGCCATCCAGCGCATTGAAGGTACCTAAGCCGAAATTGCCGTGGTGCAGCACTTCATCAAGCGTGGTTTCACCATCATACACGGCGTCCAGCAAAGCGGCCATTGTAGACGTCTGATAAAGCCTGTTTGCGATTGGCTTTTTACTGATACCGCCTCCAAGTGCAGAAGACCGAACGTCCATGTCTGTTACCGGGCTGTTCTTCATGCTGCGCACTGCTTCAAACTCGTTGTTGCTGATCTCACTGTCACAAACGTTATAACAGCTAGATCTAGTCTTCCAATATATATTGAACGCATTATCCATATCATATAAGTATGGATAATGGATATCAGACACCTGCGCTATTTTGTGACCGTAGCAAAACACGGCAGTATTACCCGAGCAGCAGAAGAACTGGCAATGGAGCAACCGCCTCTGAGCCAGCAGATCAAGCAGCTGGAACAAAAGCTGGGCGTTGCCCTGTTTGAGCGCCAGACGCGCGGTGTAAAACTAACCGAAAATGGCGCAACACTGCTGCCACGCGCCCGCACCATTCTGGACCTTCAGGCCCAGTTTCTGGTGACAGCCCACGGGCTGGCTCGTGGGGAACTGGGGCATATCCGGCTGGGGCTTGCGGGCGCTGTGCCGCTTCTTCCGGTTATCCCTCTGGCTATCAGGCGTTTTAGGGAAAGTGCGCCAGATGTTACCATCTCTCTGGAAGAGAGTAATACGCCAGCGTTGTGCGCAGCCCTGCATGACCACAGCACAGATCTAGCCATTATACGCCCGCCCGTGCCGGACCCCGCACGCCTTTCCGTTTTTCATCTGCTGGATGAACCCACCGTTATTGCCCTGCCGCGCGGGCATCGGTTAAGGGATCATCCCGTCATCAGTCTGGATATGGTTGCCGAGGACCCGCTGATTATTTTCCCGCGTGAACTGGGTCCGGGCTTTCATGATGCCATTCTCTCAGCCTACCAGCTGGCAGGCGTCACGCCCCCCTTGGGGCAGCAGGCTCCACAGATTGCTGGTACAGTGCCACTGGTTGCGGCTGGGCTGGGGGTATCTGTTGTGCCCCGTTCCCTCAGCCAGATTCATGCAGGGGGTGTGACATTCCACACACTGAGCGAACCTGCACCACGCGCCACACTGGCTGTAGCCATTCGGTCGGGCCAGAATATGCCTCTGGTGTCGGGATTTGTGAAAATTCTCCGCACCGCATGTCGGAAATGGGAAACCCTGAGCCCTGAAGATCAGTTTTCTTCAGTAGATCTTTAACTTAGTCTTGAAATCATTTTAAAGAAAAAGCTGTTTTTAATCGTAGACCATCTTTCCGGGTCTTGTTCTGCAACAAGACCCGGAGATACCAAGCTTACAGACCAACAAGCTTTCTGATGGCAGGTTCAGCAATAATCATCAGACCTGCTGCCGGGAAGGTTGTGCCGGAGAAAGACCCTGAGACATCGGCAGACCCGTTGATGAGCGTTTCTTCCTGATCGAAAATCTTCTTTTCTTCAGAAGATAATTTCTTATGCCCATTCAGAGCATTCAAACCTGCTCCGGCCATAACCGCAAGATTATGGGAGGTCGGCACGGCTTCTGAAAGTCCACGCACGGTCGCAACCTGACGGAAGGCTGCATCATTATCCCGCCAGACCTGCATCTGGGATTTCAATTCGGCAACGACAGAATGATCGCCAGCAACGTAGCGGTCCACCAGCATGTTGAACCGAACAGCCGGGAACGGATCAGGGGATGTTACTTCCCCAATTTCATCCAGAGCATTGCCATGGTGGCCGACATAACGGTTCATAACGTAGTTACGCAAAGGCACTGTGGCACTCGCAAGGCGTTCCACCGGCTCTGCATTACCGGGAGACAACCGCAGAACCATTTTGTGCGTATTCGCCTGCGCCTGCAGTCCAGTAATCTGCAATTCAGAATTCACAACGGCCAGGCGACGATACATATCGTTCACATCCCGCACTGAGGCCGCAGACCAGAACCGTTCTGCAATTGCCGCAGCACGCGGCCAGTAACGCGCATCCAGCATTTCATCCGTGACCAGCTCGGACCACAGGGGAGCTTCCCCGCCCAGAACATACTGTTTCTGCTCGTCCGTCAGGGCCGGTGGTGCGGGTTCCTTCAGGAAGGCGTTGACCAGATCAGGCCGTCCACCTTTTGCCAGCAGAGCATCGGCCTGCGCGCGGGTAATGCCGTTTGCAGCGGGGTCATACGGGTCAACCAGATAATGCTGGGACGCAGGCTGAAGGAGATCAAGGTAATACCCAGCCGAGACAATAACCGGGTGATGATCAGCTGAAGCAGAGGCCAGGAACTTTGAACTTCTCCAGACATCAACAACAACATCCTTGGGAATGGGCGCTTCACTCACCTCATCCCAGCCGACCATGATCTTACCCTGATCAGCAAGAATCTTCTGGACTTCTGCCGTGAACGTTGCCTGCAAAGCCTGTGGCGTTGCAAAGCCATTCTTCTTCATATACGCGACAATTTTCGGGTTCTGGAGCCATTCTTTCGGTTCCACTTCATCCCCGCCAGAATGGAAATAGGCATCCGGGAACAGTTTACCCATTTCAGCAAACAGCTTGCGCACAAAATGCAGCGTATCGGGCAGAGTTGGGTCAAGTGCTGCGTTGTTCTTGTTTTTAGGTTCCGGGTCGACCGGGCTTTGCGCGGCCAGTTCCGGGTGCGCCAGAAGTAGCGCCAGTGCATGCCCCGGCACATCAAATTCCGGCACAATACGAATCCCGCGATCGGCCGCATAAGACACCAGATCCCGCAGTTCACGCTGCGTATAATACTGGCCATGAGAGCTTTTTTCAGTCAGTTCCGGTAGTCGTTTGCTGTCTACGCGGAAACCCGTGCCATCGCTCAGATGCAGATGCAGCACATTCATCTTGAGCATTTCCATAGCATCAAGCTGACGCTGCAGCGTTGCGACCGCCATGAAATGCCGGGACGTATCAATCATGATGCCACGCCACGGAAACCGCGGACTGTCCGTAATTTCGGCAAATGCCAGTTTCGGCCCGCTCTCATCACGCGTGACGAGCTGCGCCAGTGTTGCCAGCCCATGCACCACGCCATCCGGGCCATCAGCCGTGAGTGTCACACCTGCGGCATTCACCTGAAGGCTGTAATTTTCCTTTGCATGGACCGTCAGTGCGCCGGGGTCTTCCCCCACATGAATATGAACTGGAACACTGGCAACCTGACCGGCCTCTGCGGCATCAGGCTGTTCCGGGAGGATACGCCCGGCAAGAACGTCAATCCGCTGAGTAAACCGGTCCGCAGCACGGGTCAGCATGGCAGACGGCTTCTGGTCCCACTGGATGGTAATCCCGCCAGCAAGAGGAAGCGCTCCCGCTGGTAAAGACACAGAGGCCGGTAGGGGCATGAGAGCCGGTGTTGAAGTCGAGACACCAGCAGGCACAGCAACCGGACTGCCACTCTGCACCGCAGCACTGACGGGACCAACCGCTACTGCCAGAACAGCAGCGCTGCCCAAAAGTACGCGACGAAATTTTGAAAAACTCTGTTTTGCCATTTTGCGTCCTATTCTTTTGAGGCAACGGTCGTAAGCCAGGATGCCATGCAGTGGGTGTCAATATTATGGAGTAAGGAGTTCCTGAAGTTCCGGGTCATGCTGCATCTGCCAGAGAATGGCCTCACGCTGAGTCAGGCGGGATGCGGCTGCTTCATCCAGAAGCACAAGGCAGTGCGGGTGGAGTTGCAGGGCAGATCCGGGCACAAGCGCACTCACAGCGCCCTCAATCACACGTGACACGATCTCTGCCTTCGTCTCCCCGGTGAC
>NZ_CALLXM010000131.1 GCF_937875265.1 uncultured Acetobacter sp.
TGCGTGTAATAGGGTCCAGCGCGCCGAAGGGTTCATCCATCAGCAGCAGGTCCGGATCCACTGTCAGGGCACGCGCTACCCCCACGCGCTGGCGCTGGCCGCCGGAAAGGCGCTTAGGCCAACGCTCCGCAGCATCTTCCAGCCCTACCAGCTGTAAGGCAGCCAGAGCACGGTCTCGCTTTTCCTGCCTGCTCAGCCCCAGTCCTTCCAGACCAAAAGCGACATTCCGCAACACCGAGCGCCAGGGCATCAGGCGTGCATCCTGAAACACCAAAGCCTGCGCCCGGCGTCTGGCCGCAGGCTGACCTTCTGCCTGACCAACGTCATCCTGCGTCGGGCCAGCCACAGTCCCTTCTGAAGGCTTGCTCAGCCCCATAAGCACCCGCAGCAGCGTGGATTTCCCCACACCTGATGGCCCCAGCAGGGCAACAAACTCGCCTTTATACAAATTCAGGCCGACATGGCGGAGAATGAACGTCTTCCCGCCATCATGTGAAAGTCCGACATTATCCAGCCGGGCCAGCGGCCCCGCCTCGCTCATGCCTGCCATCGCAGCACACGCAGGCGCACAAAACCGAACAGAAAATCCGTCAACGCGTAAAGAAGAGCCATGGTGAGCATATAAACCACAACCACATCGGTCGCCAGAAGGCTGGAGGCCTGCATCATCCGTGCACCGATGCCCGGCACGCCGAACAGTTCTGCCGCGACAACAGACATCCACCCCTGCCCCAGCCCGGTTCTGAGCCCGGCCATCACGCCGGGGGCAGAGGCTGGCAGCACGACTTTGAAAAGACGCCCTAAAAAGCTGCCATGCCCGAAAGCCGAGGCCAGCTCATACAGTTCCGGATCCACACTCCGCACAGCCGCATAGGCCGCGTAGAAATTGATCCAGAACACAGAAATGGCGATAACGAACGTGGCCCCGGACGTATTCAGCCCGAACCATAAAATGGCAAATGGCACCCAGGCCAGTCCCGGTACGGGCCGCAACAGATGCACAATACCGGCCAGAAACGCATCCAGCACCGGTACCATGCCGCAAAGCAGCCCAACCAAAGCCCCCAGCACGGATCCAAACAGCAGCCCCAGAGCATAATGGCTCAGACTATCCAGAATGGCCTGCTGCCAGAAGCCGCCATGCACTTCATCCAGCCAGGCCTGCCACAGAGAACTTGGCGCAGGCACCATGCCAGACGGCAGAAGGCCCGTGCGAACGGCAGCTTCCCAGCTTCCAAAAAACACCACCAGACCAAGGCACGATAGCGCAACGCGCTGCCGTCGAGACAAAGCAGCTTTCACGGTTTCAGCTGCCGCCACAGATCAAGGTCAAACAGCTCCTCAACCGGCTGCGCCTTACGGAGCAGGCCCTGTTCAACTTCAAAATCCTGCACCTGCTGCACACCTGCAATAATACGTGTAGGGTCACTCACAAACCGGGACGCCGAGCCTTCCAGAGCCTTTTTCAGAACGTCTTCGCTCAGAATCCCACCGCCCAGCGCTTTAGTTACAAACGGTGCGGCATCATCCGGGTGCGTTGCCAGCAGCGTGGTTGCCCGCGCAAACAGGCCACCCAGCACTTTGGCCCATGCCTGCCGATCAGGCGCATCCGGATTGACAATTGCCAGCACAGAACCGGGCTGGTCTGGCAACAGGTCATGCCCGCTGGCCAGTGTTCTGACATCCTTCAGGCGACTGCGCACGACTGTCAGAGCCGGTTCTCTCAGCACGGCAGCATCAACTGCACCAGCCAGAAACGCCTGCTGAGCAGCATCAATGTCCACACCAATAATATTGACAGAGGACGCAACAGGGTTAAGTCCCTCGCGCTTTTGCAGCCAGAACCGCAACAGGCTGTCCGGCACGGAACCAGCAGGCTGGGCAGCAATACGTGGCAGACGAGACTGCTCCTGCTTGAACTTGTCCAGAACGCCTTTCAGAGCATCCGGAGAAAGGCCGCCTTCTGTCCCGGCGGGCAACACGGCACTCAGCGGGCCACGCGCCACCACTTCCAGTTCTTCAACAGAAGCGGCGGTCACAACCTTTACATTCGCACCATGCGCCCGCGCCTGCAGCAGCGGCAAAACGCCCGCCACATAGGCGTCAATGCGCCCGGCCACCAACGCCTGAATGGCCTGCGGGCCAGAGGTAAAGCGCACCAGGTTGAGGTCCAGCCCGGCGTCTTTTGCCCAGCCCTCACCATCCAGCACAAAAAGTGCGGAAGACCCCAGAACGGGGATATAGCCAATCCGTACCGGCGTACCAGCCTGCGCAGCCCCCCCCAGAACGGGCAGCACCAGCGCACCTAAAACCATTAATCGGGAAAACAGCCGTTTCATTTCATCACCACGCTGAGCAAAAGCGTTTAATAACCAGATGCAATAGTGATAAAATCCACCACCCTGTCAATGTTACAATTGGGAATGGGGATTATGAACTTCCGCTGTAGCTGATCGATAATCACACAATCTGCAAAAAACAGGAGCGCCTGCAATGGAGGCTTCCCCCCACCACAACACGCTCCTGCTAATAACCAGATGATAAAAAGCTGTAGCTAGTGCTTGAATCAGGAAATCCTGAAAACGGATGTCAGGCGATTTTCCTCACATCAGAAATGCGCTTTCTGCTCCGTATTTTACTGATTTCCTACAGCATGCATAGCCGCTTCATGGTCAGCCAAAGCCTCTCCCTGCTCATCACTGCGGATCTGAGCACGCGCTTCGGGGGAAACCGTGATCATCATCGTCAGCACCGCAGACAGAACATACAGACCACTGAAGATCCAGATCACACCTTCAACGCCGTGCCAGCCTTCAAACCAGGTGACAATCGCCGGACCAACCCATGTGCTGGCACCAGCCCCCAAGCCGAGAATGGACAGGGCCGCCGCTTTTTCTCGCGGGCAGACCTGCGGCATCAGGCCGGACAGAGGCACGAAGGAGGCCAGAGACGCGCCATACAGCACGCCCATAGCGGCCGCGATGGGGAAGTTATGCGTGAAGGACAGCGGAACATAATAGAAAAGCGGAACACAGATCGCTGCACCAAGGCCACCACCAACAGCAACAACCGTCCGCGGGCCAAACTTATCAGCCATCATGCCGGAAAGCAGGTTGAAGATGATGTTGCTCAGGAACACGATGGACAGCAGCTGAAGCCACTGCTCAAGAGAAAACCCGACCAATTTGGTGAATACGCCCGGCATGATCACCAGGAAGGCATATTCGGAGGACGTGTTGATGGTACGGACAATCCCGGCGACCAGCGTTTTCGGCTCTCTCCACAGGATGCTGATAGACCCGAACATGGCCTGCTTCAGCGTAACATCCGGCGCGCTAAGGCGCTGCATGCCACGGGGCTCACGCGTGAACAGCAGGGCCACGAGGCCACCGGCCATTACCAGCCCCAGAGAAGACCAGAACGTGCCCATTTCCCCAATGCGCGGAATGGCGAAACTGGCAA
>NZ_CALLXM010000132.1 GCF_937875265.1 uncultured Acetobacter sp.
CCCACCCACCCCACCCCCCCCGCCCCCTCCCCCGCCCCCACCCCCTGCTCCTGCTCCTGCTCCTAAAAAGCAACCCGAAGCCACCCCTCAGGCAAGCCCGGAACCGGCACAGCCAACGCTGGATCAGGAAGATTCCGTGCCACCTGTGCAGGTCAGGCTCTTCAACGTGCAGCCCGCAACGCATGCGGGTGAGCATGTTGCCCCGGAGTTTGTGCCGCAGGATCTCCGCCCGCCCTCCATTGCGCTGGGTGATCTGTTTTCAGCCATCCACACGGCCCGGTTGTTTACGGATGCGAAGGCGGTGGCGGATGCCATCCCCGATCAGGCCCCGACGGATCTGGTCGCCGCGTGGCGGCAGCAGAAAGATCTGCCCGATTTCAATCTGAAGCTTTTTGTCTCACAGCACTTCACAATCCCTGTGCTGCGCTCTGCATCCTATAGCCGTAAGCCAGGCGAGAGTGTGCGCGACTACATTTCCGGCATGTGGGATGTGCTGACACGCGATGCAGATACGGCGGTGCCTTGGTCTTCCCTGCTGCCGCTGCCAGAAAAATACATTGTTCCCGGCGGGCGGTTCTCAGAATTTTATTACTGGGACAGCTACTTCACCATGATCGGCCTGTATGAAGACGGGCGGATTGACCTGCTGCGCAATGTGGTACGCAACATCGCCTCGCTGATGGACCGGTACGGCCATATGCCCAACGGGAACCGGACCTATTATCTCAGCCGCTCTCAGCCACCGTTTTTCTCTGTCATGTTGGACCTGCTCGCCAGCCGCGATGGTCAGGTGGTGTACAAATCCTTCCTGCCAGAATTGCAGCGTGAGTATGATTACTGGACGCACGGGGCGGAAACTCTCAAGCCCGGTGCCGCATGGCAACATGTGGTGCGCCTGCCCGATGGCACGCTCATGTTCCGCCCATGGGACGACATGAATTCCCCGCGCGATGAAAGTTTTCCGCAAGATCTGGCCACGGCAAAACGCTCACGCCGTGCGTCTCCCGAACTCTGGCGTGACCTCCGCGCAGGAGCGGAAACCGGATGGGATTATTCCTCCCGCTGGCTGGCGGATGACAAGACGCTGGACACCATCAACGCGACCTCTCTGATCACGATCGAATATAATTGTTTGATGGTGCATCTGGAACAAACACTTTCTCACGCCTACGCCCTGAATGGAGAGAAAGACAAAGCTGCATTTTACGCGCAGCAGGCCACTCAGCTTAAAAACGCCATCAACCACTATCTGTGGAATGAAAAAGAAGGTGCGTATTTCGATTACAACTGGCGCACCGGCCAGCTGAGAGACGTCCTTTCCACCGCCACCGTGGTGCCGCTGTTCCTGCACGTTGCCCCGCAGGCCAACGCAAACGCCGTTGCCAGCGCGGTCAAAGCTCGTCTTCTGCATGTGGGTGGCCTGAGCGTGACAGACCGGGACACCGGCCAGCAGTGGGATTACCCCAATGGCTGGGCACCGGAAGAATGGATGGCCATCAAGGGGCTGGAACAGTACGGGCATGATGATCTGGCCGCAGACATTGGCCGCCGCTGGATGGCCCGTGTAATTGGCACTTATGAAAAAAGCGGTGTGCTGCTGGAAAAATATGATGTCGTCTCCCCTGACATCAGCCCGACAGGGGGCAAGGGCGGCGGAGAGTATCCCATGCAAGTGGGCTTTGGCTGGACAAATGGCACATTGCTTGGGCTGATGAACCGCTACCCTCAGAACACCCGCAAGGTGCTGGATAACAACCCGCTGGCTGACCAGCCTTCCCAGCAGCCATTGCCGCCTGTGGATGCCTGGGATGCAAAAGGGCCGGACATCCCGGTGACGGACCGGTCTCCTCTAAAAGGTGTGCCCGTCTCATCTCTTAATGCCGATCATCCCGCGCAGGGTGACGGCGGCAAGTCTGCTGCTCCATCGCCTTCAATGCCAGACGGCCAGACTGCTCCAGCTTCTGCGCCCCCTGCGGCGCAACAGTCCCCGGCAAAGCAGGAAGACCATGATCAGCAGCCCGCACCAAACCAAAAGCAGGGAGACAAAGTAACCGGGCCAGATGCGGCTGTTCCGGTTGTGCCGCAGCTTAACCCGCCACAAGCCCCGCAGCCCACTGCCGCACCAGCTTCAAAAGCCTCGGTGCCGGGGCTGTAAAGCCTGTTTTGTTGGGGAGAATACAGATCAGTCTGGGAACAAACGTGCCCCGGACTGATCTGGCCTGAAGTCTCAGATACCGGGAAGCTCGTTCACC
>NZ_CALLXM010000133.1 GCF_937875265.1 uncultured Acetobacter sp.
TGCCCGCACACCCGGAAAGCGTGCCGATTAACCTGCTGGTGCGCGTAAAAGGCACACCGCTTGGAGAGTCTGAGGCTGTGGACCCGCTGGACTTCGTCCGCATGATTGCCGCGGCACGTATTACCATGCCCAAAAGCCGGGTGCGTCTGGCCGCAGGCCGTGAGGATATGAGCGATGAAACACAGACCCTGTGCTTCCTTGCCGGTGCCAATTCCATTTTCTATGGCGAACGCTTGCTGACCACCCCCAACCCGCAGGCTTCCCGTGACCGCAAGCTGCTGGACAAGCTAGGCATGCATACAACTGGCATTTCCGTCTAAAATGTCTCTTGCATTCCCGGCCTGATCTGCGTCAGGTGCTGTCGCATGTCTTATATGGTCAAGGAAATGTTCCTCACCCTACAGGGTGAGGGCGGACAGGCTGGGCGACCAGCCGTGTTTTGTCGTTTTGCAGGGTGCAACCTGTGGTCTGGTCGGGAAGCTGATCGGGCCGAGGCTGTTTGTACCTTCTGTGATACCGATTTTATTGGCACAGATGGTGAAGGCGGCGGCAAGTTTGAAACCGCCGCAGCACTCGCCAGCACCATTGCACGCTTCTGGCCGGAAACCGCCGACGCCATAACCGTGCCGGGGCTGGTGGTGTTTACCGGTGGTGAACCTCTGCTTCAGCTTGATGCTGCCCTGATAGACGCCATGCACGCCCGAAACTTTAGCATTGCAGTGGAAAGCAACGGCACCTTGCACGCACCAGAGGGTATCGACTGGCTGTGCATCAGCCCGAAGGCAGGCGCTCCGCTGGAGCAGACCAGTGGCACAGAACTCAAGCTGGTTTACCCGCAAACGGGGCTTGACCCGGCCACGCTGGAGCAGCTTGATTTCAAACATTTCTGGCTTCAGCCCATGGACGGCCCGAACCAGAACGACAATATACAAGCCGCCATCCGTTACTGTCTGGCACACCCCAAATGGGGCCTTTCTTTACAGACCCACAAGCTGACCGGTATTCCCTGACCCATGCCCTCTCCCGCACGCGCCACTGATGAAGCTGCTCTGGTCCTGTTTTCTGGCGGACAGGATTCCGCCACCTGTCTGGCATGGGCACTTGCTCGCTTTGGCCGGGTAGAAACGCTGGGCTTTGACTACGGGCAGCGCCACGCAGTGGAACTGGAATGCCGGGAAACCCTGCGGGAAGGCCTGTGTGCACAAAACCCGCTGTGGAAAGAGCGGCTGGGTATGGACCACACCCTTGCTCTGGAGGCACTGGGCGATATTTCTGACACCGCCCTGACCCGCAATGCAGAAATTTCCATGGAAAAAGATGGCCTGCCCAACACTTTTGTGCCGGGCCGCAACATTATTTTCCTGACATTTGCAGCCGCCCTCGCTGCTCGCCGAGGCATCCGCCACATTGTGACCGGCGTCTGTGAGACAGACTATTCCGGTTATCCGGATTGCCGGGATGATACCATCAAGGCCGTCCAGGTTGCCCTGAACCTTGGCATGGACTCACGCTATGTGCTGCACACGCCGCTGATGTGGATCGACAAAGCCGAGACATGGAAGCTGGCAGAAGAACTTGGCGGAGCCCCGCTTGTGTCCCTGATCAATCAGGAAAGCCACACCTGTTATCTGGGGGAACGGGGCACTATACATCCGTGGGGTCATGGCTGCGGAACATGCCCGGCCTGTGCCCTGCGTCGCGCCGGATGGGAAGAGTATGTGGCGGAGAAGACCAATGCCTGATCTGGTTTTTACCCGTCGCTTTTCCATGGGCCACCGCCTGATTCATGGTGCAAGTGAATCCTGCGCCCTGCCCCACGGCCACAATGAATTTGTCACGATACGCCTCAGCCCCACCAGACGCGCCAGACTGGATGGGAAAGGCAACATGCCGGTTTCCTTCCAGGCCGCCAAAAGCACCTGGCATCGTTTTGTCGATGAAAAGCTGGATCATGCCCTGCAACTGGCGGAAGACGATCCTCTTCTGGCATGGTTTCAGGCCAATGAACCCGCACGGGCGCAGCGTATTGTCATCACGCCAGGTGACCCGACAACAGAACTGATGGTCTGCCTGATGATGGCAAAACTCAGCGCTTTTCTGCGCGCTGAAGGCGGCTTACTTCACTGCACGGAAGTCTCTTTGCAGGAAACGCCGACCAACACCGTGACCTTCAGCGGGAACCCCGATGAGATGATCCCGACGGTTCGGCCGCCTGAGTCCTGCTGGTGGCACCGGGCCGATATGTCGGTTTCCGACTAACTGCGGATCAGCTTGCTGGCCGGATCTCACGATCCTGCACCCCCATAATGTTTTTAAATGTAATATTCATGCCCGGTTTCTGCCGGGAGCATCAACATATTCTCTTGACCAATATTTTTTCTTTTAATTTTATAAAAATACTCTCAATAATACATTTAATGAATAACATAATAAACAGGATGATTTTTGAAAAAATCAATATGCTGTTTCTATAAACCTGCTGATAGTACGTTGTCTTTTGGTGCATCGCTTTCTAAGCGCCGTATACAATGGCAACTAAAACGCTCAATATGCGGCTTTTTTCTTCTCTCTCTTGCCTTTTTTACTCCGGCGCAAGCCCAGACCGACGACTTGGCTATTGGTACTGAACCTGCCATTCGGGTTGATACGCCCTTACCCAATAAAGACGCACCAACGTCCAGCGTGCCTTCTTTTGCTCGCCCGGAAGCCCTGTTTGCAGATCCAGGAGGTCTGACAAGCTGGTTAAGGCGGCGCGGTATTGCCTTTCTGCTGGACAACACCAACGAATTTGCAGGCGCACTCACAAAGCCCGCCCAGGGCGAGAAATTTCGCTCCTACCGGCAAGGGGCCAGTAATGCCGGGCAATATGCCACATCGCTGAATATCGACTGGGAAACACTCGCCGGGCTTAAAGGCCTGAGTACACATATGATCACGGTAGGCCGTTATGGCACCACAGCAAACCGCATGTTTGGAGACTGGCTGAACCATAGTTCTGAAGATTATGGCGGCGCCGGCAATGTGGTTGTTCACCTCGTCATGCTCTACGCAGAAGAAAACCTGTTCGGTAAACGGCTCGCGATAGCTGGCGGACGCATGGCCCAGCTTTCAGACTTTGCCGCGAGCGAGTTGTTCTGCAACTTCATGAACAACAGCATGTGCGGTCGCCCCAAAGGGATTTCAGACAGTAACTATTTCGCGGGCTACCCGGCAGCCACATGGGCCTTCCGCGTGCGCGGGCGTCCGGCGCGTGACGTGTACGTTCAGGCTGGCGTCTATTTTGCTGAAAACGGTGTTTATCAAGTGGCGCAGCACCGCACAGGCTTCAAATTCAACGGTGCCAATATTGTCGGCCATGTTGTGCCGGTTGAAGCTGGATGGGAGCCAAAGGCAGGCCGCAGCCACAGCCTGCCCGGCCATTATAAAATTGGCGCTGCGTTGCAGGACGTCCCGACCGCAGACACGTACCGAGATAGCACCGGAAAGCCTTACGTGCTGACAGGCGCTAAAGCCGCACAGCATCAGTATAGCTGGTCAAGCTGGCTAATGCTGGACCAGCAGCTTCTACGTTATCGCAAAACGCAGAAAGATTCAGGCATCACAGCCCTTGGTGGGGTGGTTTATAATGACCCGCGCACGGCTTTGCGGGATTATCAGGTTTATTTTGCCCTGCTGAACCGAGGCTTCTGGCGTAGCAGACCTTACGACACCCTCGGCCTTGCCTTTACCTACACTCATATTGCTAAAAACGTGCAGAAAACCGAGGCGCTTTTACAAAGCACGCATCAGGCCACAATTAACCACGCCACAGGTATCCAGCGCCACGCCAGCATACTGGAATTAAATTATGCTGTGCATGTTATGCGCGGCGTTATCTTCCAGCCTGTTTTTCAGTATTACTTCCGCCCCAATGGGCAGGGAAATTTACCGGATGCCGCCATGCTGGGCTTTAAAAGCCATATTGAAATTTTCTGAAACCCCTTTGCTGTCAGCCTAAAACCGTGGCTGACAGCAAAGGGGAACTTCATAGCCTTCAGGCCAGTTTCAATACGTCTGTGGTTTTCTCGCGCAATTCCGCACACAGATCCGAGTTATTAGCCAACGTCTGACCATAAGACGGAATCATCTCTTTCAGTTTGGCATCCCATTCCGGCAACTTCTCTGCGAAGCATTTTTTCAGCACAGTCAGCATGATCGGGGCTGCGGTGGATGCCCCCGGAGACGCTCCAAGCAACGCGGCAATTGAACCATCCTGGCTGGAAATCACTTCCGTACCAAACTGAAGGACACCGCCTTTTTTGGCATCCTTTTTGATGATCTGCACGCGTTGGCCAGCCACAACCAGCTCCCAGTCCTTAGACCGCGCCGTAGGAACAAAGTCCCGCAGAGCACTCATCCGTTCACTGCTGGACTGCATAACCTGCTCGATCAAATATTTGGTCAATGGCCAGTTATCCCGCGCCACAGCCAGCATGGCCGTGATGTTATCCGTCCGGATAGAGCGCGGCAGATCCATCAGAGACCCATGCTTGAGGAAACGAGTTGAGAAACCTGCATAGGGCCCGAACAGCAGCGCAGGTTTGCCATCAATCATCCGGGTATCCAGATGCGGCACAGACATGGGCGGCGCACCAACGGAAGCCTTCCCATAAACCTTGGCTTTATGACGTGCCACTATTTCCGGGTTGGTACAGCGCAGGAACTGGCCACTAACCGGGAATCCGCCAACACCTTTTGCTTCAGGAATACCCGTTTTCTGGAGCAGAGGCAGCGCACCACCACCCCCACCAATAAACACAAAGCGGGCATTTACGGTACGCTGGGTGTTAAGACGCAGATCCTGCACAAGAACCTGCCACCGGCCATCCGGGCCTCGTGTAATGTTCTGTACATTGTGTTTGGTGTGCAATGTGCACCCGGCAGTGTCGACAAGGTAACTGAACAGCAGGCGGGTCAGCGCGCCGTAGTTCACATCCGTCCCGTTCAGGCTGCGGGTTGCGGCCAGAGGCTGTCCGGCGGGGCGATCCTGCATGACCAGGGGCATCCATTCTGCCAGCTGAGCCAGATCTTCAGAATACGCCATACCGGCAAATAGCTGATGCGCGCTCAGGGCTTCATGGCGTTTGCGCAGAAAGGCAACGTTCGCTTCCCCCCACACAAAGCTCATGTGCGGCACTGGGGTAATAAAGTCGCGAGGGGACGCTATAATATCTTTCTCAACCAGATGAGACCAGAACTGGCGAGAAATCTGGAAGGCCTCATTCACAGCAACGGCTTTGCTGATGTCTACACTGCCATCGGCCTGCTGCGGCGTGTAATTCAGCTCGCATAAAGCGGAATGGCCAGTACCGGCATTATTCCACGCATCCGAACTTTCTTCTGCCACGCTGTCCAGACGCTCAAAAATGCTGATGCTCCAGTCAGGCTGTAACCGCCTCAGAAACACCCCAAGGGTGGCGCTCATCACGCCTCCACCAATCAGGACGACATCAACAGATGAAGAAGTATCGGTCGTGGTGGAACTCATCATGGTCTCCGCATTATCAGCCCATTTTTTCCCATCGGAAGCAGGAGACGGGTGAAGGTCTTCCCGCATGCCGCGGTTCCCGCTCCGGCGCAAGAGCGAGCAAGAGGTAACCGGTGTGGTTATGCTCATATCCTATGGCACATTTTTTAGCTGAAGCAGGTCTCATCTCTGCGAGAGCGGAGCAGCATTGCATGAACTTAACGGCATAAGCTGCGTTGTGTTCACTCTCCTGCCGGACAGAGAACAAGGATTATATCATGACCATTAAAAAGCACGGATCAGCCCACTGGGAAGGTTCTCTCAAAGAAGGGCATGGCACAGTTTCCACAGAAAGCCATGCACTGAAGAACCAGCCTTACGGGTTTAACAGCCGTTTTGAAAATAAACCTGGCACAAACCCTGAAGAACTTCTGGGGGCTGCGCATGCCGCCTGCTTCTCGATGGCGCTTTCACTAATTCTGGGGGGAGAAGGCCTGACGGCAAATTCAATTAAGACTAAAGCTGAAGTCAGCCTGAATAAAAGCGCTGATGGTTTCGAGATTGATGCCGTCGCCCTGACGCTGGAAGCCGAAATTCCGGGCGCGACACCGGAACAGTTTCAGGCTCTGGCTAATAAAGCCAAGACCGGATGCCCGGTGTCTAAGCTCTTTAAAGCCCACATCACTCTTGATGCTAAACTGGTAGGCTGAAAGTTCAGCCCACCTGAGCACGGTGCCGCAAAAGATGGTCTGCCAGAACGCAGGCCATCATGGCTTCACCCACAGGGACGGCACGAATGCCTACGCATGGATCGTGCCGACCTTTGGTAATCACGTCTTTGTTTTCACCATCACGGGTAACAGACGGCACCGGAGCCAACATCGAACTGGTTGGTTTGACCGCAAATCGCGCTACAACCGGCTGGCCACTAGAAATCCCACCCAGAATACCACCCGCGTGATTTGCGCCGAAAACAATCTTTCCATCCTGCATGGAAAGCGAGTCAGCATTCTCAAGGCCGGTTAAAGCCGCTGAAGCAAATCCGTCACCAATTTCCACACCTTTGACGGCATTAATGCTCATCAGGGCTGCGGCCAGATCAGAATCCAGCTTGCCGTAAACCGGCGCACCAAGACCGGGCGGAACGCCTTCCGCAACAACTTCAATCACCGCACCAATGGAAAGGCCAGCTTTACGAATAGCTGCCAGATACTCTTCCCATTCCGGCACGCACGCAGCATCCGGGCAGAAAAACGGATTACGCGTGGTTTCGGCCCAGTCCCACCTGGAACGGTCAATCTTGTGCGGACCAAGCTGCACCAGAGCACCACGAATACGCACAGACTCACCCAGCACCTGCCGCGCAACAGCACCGGCTGCCACGCGACATGCCGTCTCACGCGCAGAAGAACGTCCGCCGCCACGATAATCGCGGATGCCGTATTTCATGTCATATGTCAGGTCAGCATGACCGGGGCGATACGTCTGGGCGATATCACCGTAGTCCCGAGACCGCTGATCAGTGTTTTCAATCTGCAGAGAGATCGGGGTGCCGGTCGTCTGCCCTTCAAACACACCGGAGAGGATGCGCACGGCATCCGGCTCTTTGCGTTGGGTAGTAAAGGCAGATTGTCCGGGCCGCCGCTGGTCCAGAAACGGCTGAATATCCGCTTCAGTCAGAGGCAACCTGGGCGGGCAGCCGTCCACTACACAGCCAATGGCCGGTCCATGGCTTTCACCCCAGGTGGTGACGCGAAAAAGATGGCCAAAGGTATTGTAGGACACTGTTTACCTCAGTCGCCAACCACAGAGATATCTGGAGCGTTAGGGTTTTTCATCCCCACAATATTATATCCGCAGTCAACGTGATGAATTTCGCCTGTCACGCCGGAAGACAGGTCAGACAGCATATATAGGCCTGCCCCCCCCACTTCTTCCAGAGCCACATTGCGTTCCAGCGGTGCATTATACTGGTTCCACTTCAGAATGTAGCGGAAGTCACCAATCCCGCTTGCTGCCAGCGTCTTGATGGGGCCTGCGGAAATACCGTTGACGCGAATACCATCACGGCCCAGATCAGCCGCCATATAACGGACGGAGGCTTCAAGAGCTGCCTTGGCCACACCCATGACGTTGTAATGCGGCATGACGCGTTCTGCGCCCAGATAGGTCAGTGTCAGCAGAGATCCGCCATCTTTCATCAGAGCCGAAGCGCGCTGGGCGACAGATGTAAAAGAGAAGCAGGAGATATCCATGGCAGTCAGAAAGGCCTCACGCGGGGTATCAACATACCGCCCACGCAGAAACTGCTTATCCGCCCAGCCAATGGCATGCACCACAAAGTCCAGCTTGCCCCATTCGCGCTCTAAAGTAGCAAACAGCTCATCCAGAGCGGCCTCATCCGTCACATCACAGGGCAGCACCAGAGTGGCGCCAATACTTTCAGCCAGCGGCTTCACACGCTTGCCCAGCGCTTCACCCTGATAAGTGAACGCCATCTCTCCCCCCTGCGCAGCAACGGCCTGCGCAATACCCCAGGCGATGGAACGGTCATTGGCAACACCCATTACCAGGCCTCTTTTGCCCTGCATCAATGTTCCCTGGGCGGGTAATGTGGTGTTGTGAGACGGCATGCTGTGACCTCGACCTGTCTGTTGGTATTACTCTGAAACTTTAGCGGTTGGTCGCATACCACAGCCTGCTAAACAAGACCTAAGCGCTTGCGTACGCTTCAAACCATCCTTCCGTTTGGATACAAAGCGTGAAGAGTGACTTTCCGATGTTGAAAGAACAGGGCATGACTGAATCGACCTCCTCCCTTTCTCTGGCTCCCTCGCCAACGTTGATTGACCTGAAGGCCAACCCGTTCACCCTTTTCTCTGCGTGGATGCAGGAGGCTGAAAAAACCGAGCCTTCAGACCCCAATGCCATGGTGCTTGCAACCAGCACGCCAGATGGTCGCCCTTCTGCGCGCATTGTTCTGCTTAAGGGCATGGATCATCGCGGGTTTGTATTTTACACCAATCAGGATAGCCGCAAGGGAAACGAGCTGACGGAGAACCCGCACGTAGCCCTGCTGTTCCACTGGAAAAGCCTACGCAGGCAGATCAGGGTTGAAGGCACGACAACTCAGGTAAGCCCCGAAGAGGCTGATGCCTATTTTGCGAGTCGCAGCCGCATCTCCCGGATGGGAGCCATTGCGTCTGATCAGTCTCGCCCGCTAGCGGATCGCGCCATTTTTGAGCAGCGCCTGAAGGATGTTGAAGCCCGGTATGAAGATCAGGATTTCATTCCACGCCCGGCCAACTGGTCGGGTTACAGGGTTGATCCGGCCTGTTTTGAATTCTGGCAAGACAGACCCTACCGCCTGCACGACCGCGCTACATGGATACGAAATGGAAACCACTGGGATGTCACGCGTTTATATCCATAAAGCTTGCAAAACAGACCAGTCGGTCGGCGTGTAAATTTTTGAAAACGGGGGAATAAAAACAATGAAAGACGTCCGTAAGATCCTGCTTCCGATGGTCAGCACCTCTAATGGTGAAGCCGCACTGATCCGCGGCTACAACTTTGCCCGTCGTTTTGGTGCACATCTGGCCGTGCTGCATGTGCGCCCGGATGGGCGTGACATCGCACCTCTGGCGGGTGAAGGGCTGTCCGGCGCCATGGTGGAAGATCTAATGCGCACAGCAGAGCATGAAAGCTCGCGCCATGCGCATGAAGTGCGTGAGCTGTTTGAACGGTTTGTTGCAACGCACCCGGAT
>NZ_CALLXM010000134.1 GCF_937875265.1 uncultured Acetobacter sp.
CAGGCTTTTAAAAACAGAGCTTTCACACTCCGCCGCGTAAACCGTCCGTTTTAGTGAGACGATTTGACCGCGATCATCGGCTGAAGCAGATCCTGCATCACGATGTAATGCGGCGGCAGCAGAGCCGCGAGGCCGTAAAGAACCAACGTGACGCCCAGAACAGACACATAAAGCAGCAACGCACGGCCCCGGCTCAACCCCAGACCAACGCGGGCCACATACCATTGCAGCCACATCTCATAGACAGACACCGTGAGCATCAGCGACCCCATGAAGCCGGGCTGCTGCAACACCGCGGGGAAAAGCAACCCCGCCAGAAGCGTTGCCGCCATGGAAATGAGCACAACCACCCAGCCACACCAGGTTGCAGCCGTAATGTAGCGCAACCACAGAGCATCCCGCCCCCATTTGCGGGCGTAAAACTGAGAGACAACGGCAGGCAGCAGCACCACACACAGGGAAAGCAGGAGCTTGGTAAAGCCCATCACCTTGCCAGGCTGCATGGCCGCCTGAAAAATACCAACCAGCAACAGGGCCAGTTGCGGGGCCAGTGCTGCACCAAAGGAATCCCGCGTCCCCTGAAAGCACCCGATCCCTTCCCGTCTGCCGCTGGCCAGTAGCAGCATCCCCTGCAAGATTTTGCGAGCGTTACTCTGCTTGCCAGAACCCGAACTTGAAATCACGCCATGACCCCTTCCAGAAAGGTCTTATAAATCATCGTCAATGTTTCCAGATCGGCCAGTGTGGTGTGCTCATCCACCTTGTGAATACTGGCGCCAACCAGACCGAATTCTGCCACGGGACAATAGTTTGCAATAAAGCGGGCATCTGATGTGCCGCCCCCGGTATCCAGCTTGGGCGTGCGTCCTGTAACGGTTTGCACAGCCTGCACCAGATGGTCCGTATCCGCACCCGGTGCGGTCAAGAAGGATTCCCCGCTGATATGCACACTCACCCGCGCCGTGGGCGCGTGCTGGCGGCAAACGGTTTCCAGCCAGCCTTTGAGGGCCGTGCCCGTATGCAGGTCATTAAACCGGATGTTCAGGCGGGCTTCCGCTTTGGCGGGGATGAGGTTGGTGGCCGCGTTGCCCACATCCATGCTGGTAATTTGCAGGCTGGACGGCTCAAACCAGTCGGAGCCGTTATCCAATGGCGTCTCCCGCAAGGCTGTCAGCATGCTGAGCAGCTTATGCACCGGATTATCGGCCCGGTGCGGGTACGCCACATGCCCCTGCACGCCATCCACTACAATATGAGCATTCAGGCTGCCTCGGCGGCCAATCTTGATCATATCGCCCATCGCGGCGGGATTGGTGGGTTCACCCACCACGCAATAATCTGGAATCTGGTCCTGCGCCGCCATCCATTCCAGCACTTTACAGGTACCGTATGTAGCAGGGCCTTCTTCATCCCCGGTAATCAGCAGGCTGACGGAACCGGGCACGCCACCCTGCTTAACACATCGCGCTACCGCAGAAACAAATGCGGCAATGCCGCCCTTCATGTCACACGCGCCACGCCCGAACAGAATGCCGTCAGAAATTTCCGCAGCATATGGCGGGTGTGTCCACGCAGCTGCCGCGCCGGGGGGCACAACGTCGGTATGGCCCGCAAAGCAAATGTGCGGCCCCGCCGTGCCCAGACGCGCAAACAAGTTGGGCGTGCGCTCTGCCCCCTCACCAAACGGGAGGGACACCACAGTAAAGCCCAAGGCCTCCAGCATGGATGCCAGTGCCTGCTGAGCCGGACCGGGGTCGGGTGAGACAGAGGCATGACGGATCAGCGCCTGCGTGACCGCTACCGGGTCTGTCAGCTCGGGCAAAGGCCCGGGTTGGAGTCCGGTGGAGGTCGTCTGGTCCGGCGCTGAATGTGTCATGCGTGTCTGTCCGAGGCTCCCTCTGCTCAGTCGCGCAGCAGGTCGTTGATGGAGGTCTTGGAGCGTGTGCGTTCATCCACCCGTTTGACAATCACGGCACAGGCCAGATTCGGGTTTGGCCGACCATCGGGGCCAACCGGCTTGGAGGACGGCAGAGTGCCCGGCACCACCACGGAATAGGCCGGGACGCGACCCATGAAGATTTCACCCGTTGCACGGTCCACAATCTTGGTGGAGGCACTGAGGAACACGCCCATGGACAGCACGGAACCCCGTTCCACAATCACGCCTTCCGCTACTTCGGACCGCGCACCAATAAAGCAGTTATCTTCAATAATAACCGGGGCAGCCTGCAACGGCTCCAGAACGCCACCAATGCCAGCGCCACCGCTGATGTGGCAGTTGCTGCCAATCTGCGCACAGCTGCCAACGGTCGCCCAGGTATCCACCATTGTGCCGCTGCCCACATGGGCGCCCACGTTCACAAAGCTGGGCATAAGCACCGCACCCGGCGCGATATAGGCGGAGTAACGCACCATGGCACCCGGCACCACGCGGAAACCGGCTTTTTCAAAACGCGCCTGATCCCAGCCCTGAAACTTGACGGGGACTTTATCAAACGCAGGACCACCCGCTGCGGCACCGGGCACAATCACACTGTCATTCAGACGGAAAGAAAGCAGAACGGCCTTTTTCAGCCACTCATGCACCACCCAGCCGTTTTCGCTGGGGACTGCTACGCGCAGATGCCCGGAATCCAGCGCCTCAAGAGCTGTTTCAATCGCCTTGCGATCGTCACCACTCGTGGCGGAAGAAATCCGATCACGGGCTTCCCACAGAGTTTCAATTTGAGCGCGGAGAGTTTCTTCAGTCATTGAGACACCGTCAGACAGGATGAACAGAAGGGTCAGGGCAGAACCACTGACCAACAATTAAGGAGGAGGGAACCATGCGGACAGGGCACGCCCCTGTCAACGCGCCCGTGCCCGACATCTGCCATC
>NZ_CALLXM010000135.1 GCF_937875265.1 uncultured Acetobacter sp.
TGTCTCTCCCGCGCAGGGTCAGTCTTGCGCCTGATACGGAACAACAGCTGAAACTGATCCAGAAACCGGAAGACCTGACGCCACTCCGTGGCGCAGCATCAGACGCAACGCCACCATCTCGCATGGAAGCCGGGAGCGGGTGGGAAACACCCCTTCCAGCCTCGGCTGCACATGAAGTGCTGATAAGCATGGAAATTGACGCACGTCCTTCAGGCCTCCCGCCGGGTGATAAAGGCCGAAGCGGTCGATTTGTCCTCAATTTTTTCAATAGTAATGATGAAGCACTGTCCATCGGGTTTGATGCCTTTACCGCTCAGCTTTGGCTGGACCGCGGCAAACTGAAAGGCTTTTCACATCCGTTCTTTACAAACAGCTTTTCAGCCGCTCTTACGCCGGACCAGCGCAAAGTTACGCTGCATATTGTGCTGGATAAATGTTCTGTGGAAGTTTTCGTCAATAATGGGCAGCAAACTGGCTCAGCGCTGCTTTTTCCTGCCACACCGCTGGACCGGCTACGCCTGAGTGCAACCGGGGCCGGTGCAACGGTCTCCCATTTTGAACTCTTCCCGCTCAAGCAGACCGTTCGGTCTGAAGAAGGCCCCATATAAAAGAAGAGCCTCTCTTCAAGAATTTTCTGAAGAGAGGCTCTTTTAGGGTTTTACCAGGTGGGCGTTGGCCCTTTAACAATCTGTGCAAGGTCATCCGGGCGAATCCATTTACGGAAGGCCGCCTGCACATCTGCCCCTGTCGCTTTATAATAGACCTGCGCAGCGCGGTCGGCATTATCCAGCGGCAGCCCCAGCTCTTCCAGCCCCAGATACTGGGCGGCAATGCCGCTCAGGCTGGCCCGGCGGAGCGGCAAACTGCGCAGCAGAGACGCTTTTGCCAAAGACAGCTCTTCTTCAGTGGGCGTTGCAATCTGCATGGCTTTCAGATCCTGCAAGGCTGCCACTCTGGCTTTTCCAACCTTATCCGGGTCTGCACCATATTCAATATTATAGGCACCGCGTGTGCGGCCCCATTCAAACCCGCTCCCCACAGAATACACATACCCTGTCTTCACCCGCAGGTCCCGATACAGGCGAGAGGAGAACAGACCACCACCCAGAACCTCGTTTCCAAGCTGAAGCAGGAAATGGTCCGGATGTGAAGGCGTCAGGCCCAGCGTTTCTGCCAGCACCACACTATCCTGCACGCTGCTCTTATCGGGCACATTGGCGCGAGAAGCTTTGCTAAGCGGCACAGACGGCAGGTCTACTACCGGCTTCGGGCCCTCTGCTTTCCAGCCACCAAAAGCCTGCTCCACAACAGAGCGGGCTTTTTCCGGCGTAATGTCGCCGGTGATAACAACAGTCGTGAGGTCAGGCCGCCAGGCTGCCTGATAATAATGCAGCACATCATCACGAGACACACTCATGATAGAAGCTGGCGTTGCATTACGCAGCTCAGGATCTTTTTCGGGCAGAAGAGCCGTTTTCACTGCCTTGCCAAACAGGAAGCCAGGAGACATCAGCGTGCCTGCCTGCGCCTGTGCAGACTGCATCCGCACAATCTGGAACGCTTTTTCCGGGAAGGCCGGATGCAGTTCATTTTCAGCAAGAAGAGCAACGCCTTTTTCAAAATCAGGCGTCAGAACCTGAAGAGAAAAGCCGCCCCCTGCACTTTCCCATGCCGGGATATCATCCAATGCTTTCTGGAAGGCCAGACGGTCATGCGTTGTGGTGCCATAGGAGAACAGCGATTCTGTCAGATCCCCCACACCTTCCTTGCCTGCAGGCTCCTGCAAGGCGGCATTTTGACGGATTTCGCCAGAAAGCTGGATGGTATGGCTTACGTGAGACGGCCAGACAATCAGTTTCAGGCCATTTGGCAAAGTGCTGACAACAGGTTGCGGGGTAGGTTTTGGTTCTTCCAGATGAGATAAGGCTTTTTCCGCCCATTCTGGCAGCTTAACCGGTTTATCCGGTGTGGACGCAAAGGATTCCGCACCGCCAAATCCTTTACCCGCTACAGGCTTACCGGAGCTTTCCGGCGTGAGCACCGCTGTAACCGCGTGAGCAGGGTCCAGCAGGGTTGCGGCCAGATGATTCACCGCGTCCGGTGTGACAGCCTGATACGCAGCAACAATATCACCGGGGGATTCAAGGTTCTGGAACGCCAGAGCCGTGGACCACTGAGAGGCCAGACCACTTACCGAATTGGCAGAGAACTGAAGCTGTGCAATCTCGCGTTTTTTGGCTGCTTCCACCAGATCTGCCGGCACGCCTTCCTTGCGGATTTTTTCCAGAACATCACGCAAGTCGCTTAAGGCTTTGGCTGAATCGCCACCTTTAGGAAATGCTGCAAGCGCTAGACCAAAACCAGCTTCTTTTTTTGGCGCATATTCAAACCCGGCAAACAGAGCCTTGCCCTGCGGCACCAGATCATACAGCGCCCCACGCTGGCTGCCGAGCACGTCAGACAAAATGTCCGCTATAGCAAAATTGTCGGCCGTGCGCCCCGGCATTGGGTACGCCAGCGTCGCAAAACCAACTGGATAATCTGTGGGGAATGTCAGCGTTTTAGCTGGCGGCGGAACCGGCGCAATTTTCTTCCGCTCTGGCAGGGTTTTACGCGGAACGGCCCCAAAAGCCTCCCGCACCTGATCCAGCGCTGTAACCGGGTTTACATCCCCTACAATGACCAGAACAGCATTGTTCGGCGCATACCATTTTTCGTAAAAACTCCGCAGGTGGGCAGCATCTGTCTTGTCAAAGGACGGACGGGTGCCCAGCGCATCATGCGCATAGGGTGTTCCGGAAAACAGGATGGACTGAAGCTGTTGCAGGTATCGGTAGGCCGGGCTGGACAGATCTCGCGAGACTTCCTGCTCGATCGCCCCGCGTTCCTTGTTCCAGTCCGCTTCTGACAACGTCAGACCCTTCATGCGCAAGGCTTCAATTTTCAGAAGAACCGGCAGGTCCTGCGTCTGCGCTGTATAGAAATACTGCGTGACATCTTCCGTGGTGTCCGCGTTGTAGCTCCCGCCCAGACGGGCCCCCACGGCAGCAAGCTGATCTTTGTCCAGCCCCGCACTGCCACGGAACATCATATGTTCCAGCGCATGCGCCGTGCCGGGAAAGCCCTCCGGCGTTTCCGCCGAGCCCACCAGATAATTGATTTCCGTCGTGACGACCGGTGCCAGACGGTTGGGCACAATCACCACCCGCAATCCATTTGGCAACGTAGCCCGCACCACCTGCGCACTGCTGAGAGACGCTGGCACCAGCGCAGACGGAGCCTGCTGCGCAACCGCTACAGGCGTGTACACCAGAGAGGAAAGGGCTGTGCCCCCCAGAATAGCTGCACCCAGAACAAGAGGAGAAATGCCCAGAGCCCGCAACATTGCCTGTCTGCCTGACTGCATTGTGCGAAATGTTGTGGAAAGTGGAGAATGCATTCTTAAATCCTTAAATCTGGGTGCGGCGTTGGTGGGCGCTGTAATGCTCAGCCCCCGATACCGGGCAGTGAGAATTTTTTCGCCATAGCAGAAAGCTGATGCCGTCGCAGTTCAGACCGCGCGCGAGCATCTTCCGTCATGTAATTTAACTGGATGGTATACCGCTGCCCCACAAACTGACGATGCCCATGCCATGTGGTGGGGCCGTTGGGGAAGATCAGCAGAGTGCCATCCACCGGCGGCACTTCCTTTGCGTAATCTTCAACATCATGCGGGCCACGCAGCAGGCGCACGCAGCCTTCCTGCTTCTGCCAGCTCTCTTTTTCCGCCGGGTTCAAATACAGCAGAACAGTCACACGCTTGGCGAGGGAATCTGTATGGATCCGGCCATCTTTCTCCCGCGTGCGGCCACGAATGGTCAGCATGGTTGGCGCGTGATCCAGATTCAGGTGGAATTTTTCAGCAATTATTCGCCGCAATTCCGGCCCTTCCATGGCCTGCACCACAGACTGCATCAACGGGGAAAGCGTGAGGGCTGATGGCGGAAAGGAGCCACCGGACTGAATATCCGGCAGGCTGGCAAACAGCCGGGGCAGATCGTCCTTACGAATAAAATTCGGGACGACCACATGTGGGAACGGGTCAGCACAGACGGGCGCTGTAGCCAGCGCCGCATAATCCGGCTGTATGGAGGTGTCTGACATGATCATGCGTTCCGTCCAGATGTGAACACTTTGTCAGACGAACGGTAGAAGGGAAGTGCGGCAGGAACAAGCCCTGCCGCAGCGTGTTACTGCCCAACCACCCGGTAACAGGCGTTCTTCAGGGCAAACTGCTTTACTCCGGCAGGCAGCACATTCAGGCGGTCTGTCTGCGCCATCATGGCCCGCCCCTGGGCAGACCAGCTGGCCGGACGCACCATCGGGCTGCTGAAGCTGCCGCTAACCCGCACAGGAATATCCAGCGCAAAACGCCCGGTTGTGGAGGCCTGACTGCCAAATGTCAGATCAAACCATTTTCTGTTCAGGTCAAAGCGGGCATTGCCCGCCACAGTGCCATCCCCTGTCCGGATACGCAGGGGCAGCGCCTGCCCTACCCCGCTATGTATGCTCACCACGCCCAGCATACAGGACACCGGCGTCATACCCTTTGGCTTGTTAAACAGCATCCGCAAATCAGCCGACACGATGCCAATCACCTTCCGGTCCAGACTCCCGCTGGTCATGGAAACAGCAGCGGCTACATCTGCGGCATGCACCGCAGCGTTCAGAGACTTCTGGGTCGCGTTTGCCGTCATCTGCATATCCACGCGGCCTTGCAGAGGCACGGGGCCAAAACCCAGCACCTCGCGTAGTTTTCCAATGTCCGCCCCAGCAACGTTAACAGCGGCCCCCACATGCGCGCCGCCTTTGTCCACCGCCTCAATCTTGCCGGACGCCTTCAGCTTTGCCCCCAGATAATCAAGGGCCAGCGTGTCCACGGCTATCGTGCCGGGCGTGACAGAGGCCGTCAGCGTGGCATCTGCAAAATGCAGCACGTTGTAAGAAAGCTGTTTGACGGACAGATGTGCATCAACCAGCGGGTCCGGCGCGCGGTCTACGGTCAGAGGAATATCGGCATCGGACGGAGTGGTTTTCTGGTGGCTGAGGAATTCATTCAGGTTCAACTGACTGAAAGCAATATCCGCCGTTACATGGTCAGGCTTGCCGTGGTCGCCTTCTACAAGACGCATGAGCGTAATGGTCATCGGGTTATCCTTGACCATCCCCTTACCCTGCGTGACGCTCCACAGATCCCCGAGATGTTCAAACTGGCCGGACATCTGCATGGCAATATCCTGCTGCGCAGGCAGCCCGGCAATCTGCATGATCGGGCGGGAAGTCGGGCTGCTATACGTAACAGCGCCCTTGATACCATCCGCGTTGATCGGGTCCGTCGCTGTCCCTTTGAACGTAACGGTCATGTCCCCGGACTTTGCCTCCATCTCAATCCCATAAGGCGTGCTGGTCTGCCGCAGGACGGAGAAAGGCTGCATGGTCGCGGCCATAGTCACCGGAGTCTTATTATACGCACCATCAACCGCCAGATGGACGGGTTTATCCGCACCCTCCGTCTGAAGGGTGACGGTTTTCAGCGTGGTGCGGAATTCTGAGCCGTGAGACGTGCGGTAAATGACCTCTCCGCTCTGAACAGCAACATCCAGCGCCGTAGGGTAAGCGCTCCGGTCGTCCGGCCCGGCTGGCGGATGGCTGGCCGCAGGTTTTGCCCCGGCTTCAGCCTGTTTTCCAAAACGCCAGTTTGGCAAATGCTCCGGTGTGCGCTCCACCATCACATACACATCCGAGATGGCCACATGCCGAACCAGCATCGGGCCATGCAGCAGGGTAGAGGCCTTAACCTCCGCAGCAAGATGCCCCACCCGCACCATATCCGGCCCGGTGCCACCGGGAATATTAGCCAGACGGGCATTGGCAATTTCAACCTTCAGCCAGCGCCCCGGTGTGACATGCAGGCTGCCCACCTGCACCGTCCGCCCAAGTGAGGCTGTTGCGCGCCGAGCCACAAAGCCCCCCAGATCAACCTTATTGAGAAAGATCCAGCCTGCCCCGCCAGACGCTGCCAGCACGGCCACAACGCCCACACCACTCCACAACGCCCAGAAGCCTGCCCCACGCCGCACCTTGCGCTCTACAGGCTTTGCGGGGTTGTCGTTGATCTGATCTGACATCCAAGTCCTCAATTTTCCGCAACCTGTTTCTACAAAAACGGCGCGCTTTCTTGCTGCCCGCTGGCAGCACCTTATTGGCTCTTATACAAAAAATGACGCCCACGTCATGTCTATGATTGGCACACCCTCAGCACTCCGTTACCTCTCCCTCTTGCTGGTTCGTCTTTACATCCTCACTGTGACTACGGCGGAAGAGCTAAACTGCCACCCACACAGGGATGAAACGGACGACATGACGATAAGTACCCCTAACTCCAGCGATACGCCGTCTCGCCAGACCCGAGTCGTTCTGGCTGCCATGACCGCCGTTGGAATGATCCTGTGTTCGCTATGGGTGATTCGTCCTTTTCTTCCTGCCACCATCTGGGCCGTGACAATCGGGGTCACCACATGGCCCCTGCTGCTGCATATTCAGAAAATCCTGTGGGGCAGTCGCGGTCTGGCCGTAACCGTCACCAGCCTGGTGGCGCTTATGGTGTATGTCCTGCCCTTCTGGCTGGCGACCACCACAGTCCTGACCCACACTGCCGAGCTGAAAACATTTGCCGATTCCGCTCTGGCATTCCGCATTCCCTCAGAACCGGAATGGCTGCTGCATCTGCCCTTCATCGGCCCGAAAACAGCTGTCTGGTGGCAGCAAATTGAAAATGTGCGCCTGCCGCAGCTGGCCAACCGGATTCTGCCGGACCCCGGAAAAATGATTGGCTGGGTGCTGGATTACGCGGGCAGCTTTGGCATGCTGGCGCTCCAGTTCCTGCTCACCCTGATTATTCTGGCTGTGCTGCACACACGCGGGGAAGCCGCTGCCAATCTGGTCATGAACTTTGGGTATGCTCTAGCAGAAGAACGCGGGCGGGAAATGGTTCTTCTGGCAGGCCGCACCATCCGAGGCGTTGCCATTGGCGTGACCGTGACCGCTTTAGCGGAAAGCGCCGTGGGCGGGCTCGGCATGGCCTTAACCGGCGTGCCCTGGGCCAGTATCCTGACAGCCATTACCTTTATTGCCTGCCTGCTTCAGGCCGGGCCGGGTGTTACCCTTATTCCCGCTGTTATCTGGATGTTTTTTTTCCACGGCGTGGGCTCGGCGGCAGTGCTACTGGCTTTCACTATTCTTGCCATTGTCATTGATAATCTGCTGCGCCCCTTCCTCATCCGTAAACAGGCCAATGTGCCGCTGGTGCTGATTATGGTGGGCGTGATTGGCGGTCTGGCGGCATTCGGACTCGTAGGAATTTTTGTAGGGCCGATGATTTTGTCCGTCACCTACACACTGGTCAAAAGCTGGCTTTCAGAAGCGGACCTTCCCCCTGCCCCGCTCGCCCC
>NZ_CALLXM010000136.1 GCF_937875265.1 uncultured Acetobacter sp.
TCCAGCAACATCCGCACAATGTCCTGCGCAGAATTATCGCAGAACAACTGCCCAAGCTTTTTCTCGTGCCAGGGAATTTTATGCGCGGCCAGCAACTCCAGAAACTGCGCTGGTGTGTAACGGCTAAGCGCAGACCGGGCAAAATGCTTATTTTGAGAAATAAAGCGGTCTGCCCGCATTTCTGTATTGGTAAAATTGCAGCGCCCGCCCCCAGAAATCAGGATTTTACGCCCGACTTCCGGCGCATGATCCAGCACAACAACACGCCGGCCACGCCGTGCTGCAGTAAACGCTGCCATTAGCCCGGCAGCGCCAGCACCAATAATCAACACATCGGGTGAACGCCGTGCGGCGTCGCCACCATTATGAAATGTCACGCTTTTTAGAAATCCAGATTGGCGTAATAATCCGGCGGGGTAATGCCGGATACGCGATCGCCCAGAAGCGGGCGGAAACAGGGGCGAGACTTCATGCGGGCATACCAGTCCCGCACCGCCGGAGCTTTGGACCAGTCAATATCGCCAATAAAATCCAGACTGGAGAGATGCGCTGCCGCTGCAAAATCCGCCAGAGACAGGAAATTCCCGGCAAGCCAGTTCCGGTTTTCTGCCAGAAAATTGATGTATTTCAGGTGCGGCTTCATGGCCGCATAGCCTTCACGCAGCACGGTGCCATCGGGGTTACCACGGCCACTGATGCGCTTCATCACCCGCTCACCAATAAAGCGGCGGGATACATCGCGTGCAAAGCGCTGATCGAACCATGCTACCAGCCGCCGCACTTCCACGCGCTCAGCCAGCGTGCGGCCCAGCAGCGGGGTATCGGAATAGGCTTCTTCCAGATACTCGCAGATGACAGAGGAATCCGGCACAACCAGCCCGTTATCTTCCACCAGAACCGGCACTTCAGCTGCCGGATTCATGGCGTAAAATTCCGGGCGTTCTTCCCACACCCGTTCCACGATGGCTTCAAACGGCAGACGTTTTTCACCCAGTACCAGCCGGATCTTCCGGCAGTAGGGGGAGAGGGGGAGATGATACAGGGTACGCATGAGAAAGATTTATGACATTGTCTGCAAACACGCCAGAGGGTAATTCGGGCACACAGATATCAAATTATAAGAAAAGGCCTCCTCACGCCCGGCACAGATGCTCGACAGACGCCCCATCCAGCGTGTACCACTGCCTTTCTTTCCCGTCCGATCCTACGTTAGCGAGATCTCACGTCCTTGTCCGACACGGCATCCCCCCTCCCCCGCATTCGTATTTCAGGCCGGTCTTTTCTGGCACTTACCCTGACACCGGAAGCCCCACTGGAAAGCTGGCTAAGCGCACTGGATCACCAGATTGCCCGTTCTGCCGGTTTTTTTGCCGGTAAGCCCATCATTCTGGACCTCAGCATGCTGAGCGCTGAAACCCTCCACCTTGCTGACCTGATGCCTGCCCTGAAAGACCGCGGTATCCGCGTGATTGGCATTGAGGGCGGAGACCGTACATGGCCAGCACTGTCAGAATGGGAGTGGCCGGAAAGTTTTGCCGGAGGTCGCGCCTCTGCCGAGATGGCCATTCCCGAAGATGACGTCCCCCAAGCTCCCGGACCACGTACGCTGACCCTTGAAGACCCCATTCGCTCCGGCCAGCATATTGTCTGGCCTGATGGAGATGTGGTGATTCTTGGCTCCGTGGCCTCGGGCGCGGAAGTTTCCGCGGGTGGGTCCATCCATGTATATGGTGCTTTGCGCGGACGAGCCATTGCGGGAATTGGCGGCCATGCTGACGCACGCATCTTTACCCGTGCTCTGCAAGCCGAGCTGGTGGCAATAGACGGATTTTACGCTACAGCAGAAGAAATGGACGCGGACCAGACAAGTAAACCCACACAGGTTGCACTTTCCGGGGAAACACTCACTTTCTCTTCCCTTACGTAAGACTGGTTACGGAAAAGAATTCGCCTCAGGTGAATATTATCCGTTTCATTTTTGATGACAAATTGTAAGGTTGCCGCCACATGCAGCTGTCACGCCAAGCTGACGGCAAGAGCAGCCTTAAGACCAAATGAGGAATAATACGGATGTCAAAGGTTCTGGTCGTCACGTCCGGCAAAGGTGGGGTGGGTAAAACTACCACCACGGCTGCCCTAGGCGCAGCACTGGCAAAAAATGGCCAGACTGTTGTGCTTGTTGATTTCGATGTCGGCCTGCGGAACCTTGATCTGGTAATGGGCGCCGAACGCCGCGTAGTGTTCGACCTCATCAACGTTATTCAGGGCGATGCCAATCTGGCACAGGCGCTTATCAAGGATAAGCGCGTCCCCTCTCTCTCCCTGCTGCCAGCCTCCCAGACACGGGACAAAGATGCCCTGACGTCCGAAGGCGTGGCCAAGGTGATTGATGATCTGCGCAAAAAATTTGACTGGGTGATTTGTGACAGCCCCGCAGGCATTGAGCGCGGCGCACAGATGGCCATGTATCACGCTGATATGGCCGTGATTGTCACTAATCCGGAAGTCTCTTCCGTGCGTGACAGTGACCGGATTATCGGCATGCTGGATAGCACAACCGAGAAAGCCAAGAACGGTGAGAAGATGGAAAAACATCTTCTCCTCACCCGTTATGACCCGCAGCGCGCCTCGCGCGGTGACATGCTGGGCACGGATGATGTGCTGGAAATCCTCTCCATTCCGCTTTTGGGTATTATCCCGGAAAGCGGCGACGTACTGCGGGCCTCAAACGTGGGAGCCCCGGTTACGATAGCTGAACCCGAAAGCGCGGCAGCACGGGCTTACACCGATGCTGCACGTCGTCTGGCGGGTGAGAAGCTCGAAGTCACCATTCCCACGGAACGCAAAGGCCTGTTTGACTGGCTGTTTAAACGGAGAGTCTCATGACCTTCCTCTCCAGCATCTTCAAGCGTCGCTCCTCCGCACCCGTCGCGCGCGACCGCTTGCAGATCCTGCTCGCTCATGAACGCACTTCTGGAGGGGACGGCAAGGATGACCTGCTGGCCCAGCTCCATCGGGAAATCATGGAAGTTATTAAACGGCACGTCGCTGTGGATCAGGACAAGGTGCAGATCAAGCTTGATCGCGGTGCCCACTGCTCCACACTTGAAATTGACGTGGAAGTGCCAGGCCTGACTGACGCTAAACCAGCAGAAAAGCTCGCGGCCACTCCAGCAGCCAAGGCTGTGCCTCAGAGCAAGAAAGCCTAAGGCTTTTCAATCTGATCCAATAAAAAACCCGGCCTGCCATGGTAGCAGACCGGGTTTTTCTTTGCCTGTAGAATGCTCGCTCAGCTAGGCAGCAATGGCTCAAGCCAGGAACGAGCCTGCTCGAAATCTTCACGGATAGCCGCCACAGCTGCCACCACGTCATGCTGCCTGAACGCTTCAAGCAATAGCATGTGCGGGTGGTTGGCCTCAGCAGGATTAGCAAGAGGCAGACCGTTGGTGCCTGCGTAAAAGGGGCCAATCCGTGCCCAAAGCCGCTGCATGATCCCGGCAGTAAGGGTCAGGCTGGAAAACTCGGCAATCGCCCCATGGAAAGCCGCATTCCCAACAGCAGACTGGTGGGGGTCACCCGCCTGATAGCCATCGATAAAAGACTGATGGCACACTTCCAGTGCAGCAATCTGTTCCGGGGTAATATACTCCGCCACGTTGCGCGTCAGCCGCTCTTCCAGATCTGCACGAAGAGGGTGCACTTCCTGAAACACCTCGCGTGAGAGAGCAGGCACGCGTGCAGTATTGCGTTCATCCAGTTCCAGCGCCTGTTCAGACACCAGACGCAGAAGGGCCTCACGCACCGGGGTCGGGCTAAGCTTGAGGGAGGCGGCCAGCGGACGGAGTACCAGACGCTCTCCGCCCTTGTAGGTGCTTAAAACCAGACGCTCTCTGATCTGCTGATAAGCATAAGCGGCTAAAGCCCCTTTGGCCGCCGGGCGGTCGGTATCCAGATCGGGCGCGTCGTCATGCATCATCATTCGTATGGGTCACCTGCTGGTTCAGAAAGTTTTTATACGGGCCGTCCTGCTGTTCCAGCCGGGAGGGAGAACCATCCTCCACAATCCTGCCGTCCTGCATCACGACGATCCTATCAAAATTCCGCAATGTTGAAAGCCGATGTGCTACAGCAATTACGGTACGGCCCACCATTAGCCGTTCCAGCGCTTTTTGCACATGCGCTTCGCTCTCCGTATCCAGAGCACTGGTCGCCTCATCCAGAATCAGGATCGGCGCGTTGCGCAGAAAGGCGCGGGCAATGGCAACCCTCTGCCTCTGCCCACCGGAAAGCTTCACGCCGCGATCACCCACCAGTGTTTGAAACCCCTGCGGCATGGCCTCAATAAAGTCCGCACACCCTGCGGCGGCAGAGGCAGCCCGCACGGCATCATCCGTTGCATCAGGCCGCCCGTAGCGAATGTTTTCCATCACGGAGCGATGCAGGAGCGAGACATCCTGCGGCACAATGGAAAGGCAGGCGCGCAGGCCATCATCCGTCAGGCTGCAAATATCCTGCCCATCAATCAGAATAAGGCCTTCCTGCACAAAGCGCAGGCGCTGCAACAGGGCCAGAACCGTGCTTTTGCCGGACCCGGAACGCCCGACCAGCCCCACGCGGGTTCCGGCAGTAATGTGCAGATTAAAGCCATCCAGCACCCGTGCTCCACCCGGATAGGCAAACCCGACATCGTTAAACACAATTTCCCCGCGCACCGGGCCAGGGTGGCGCACGGCATCATCCCGGTCCGGCATATCATGCGGCACCAGCAGCGCGGCCAGCACTTCAGAAAGGCGGGCATTGTGCTGAATGGTTTCCACCAGCGCCATCGCCAGATCCCGCGTGCCATGCAAAATGGCAAAGCCGAGGGTGATGACCATAACCACCTCCCCCACACTCGCTTCCCCACGCTGCCAGAGCAGCACCGCCCAGATCAGCAGGCCCGCTGTAAGCACAGCCGTCAGCACGGCATGCACCATGCGTAGCTTTTCCATGTAGCGGAGGGAGCGCAGCCGCTCGCCCATTTCCTTGCCCGCAAGCGAGTTGAAGCGCTGGCGTTCCTGCGTGCGCATTCCAAAGGCGCGCACCAGAGCGATATTGCCCATTACATCCAGCGTTTCGCCCTCAAGCCCCGCAGCCGCTGCAGCGTAATCTCCGTGCAAAGCACGCCCGCGCACCGCCAGACGAAACATCAGCAGGCAGAGTGCTGCCGCCATGACCACCGTCACCCCGCCCATCAGCCAGCTGACGGACAGCATGAGCGTTACGGACAGAATGACATTCAGCGCAGGAGGCAAAACACTCCACGCCAGAAGATTTTCAATGGTGAAGCAGACATTCCCCGCCGTCGCGATCCGGGCTGCCAGAGATGTGGGCATACGCTCGGAAAAATAGGCCGGAGAATGGCCCGTCAGAAAGCGGAACAGGTCGCGCCGGATATCACCCGTCATTTCAATAAAGGTGCGGGACGCAAACCAGCCCGCAATGCGCCAGCCCATATTATCCATAGCAATCAACACAGCCAGAACTGCCACGGCCTGCCAGACGGCCTCCACCGGGCCATCATGCGCCGTAGCGGTCATGACATCCACCAGATGCCGCACGGCGTAGGAAGACATGACAGCACACCCGATTGCCAGCCCGACCGAGCCAAACACCATGCCATGCGCCACAGCCCGATTGCGCATATAGCGCAGCAGAAACGCCACAGGCCGCCCGGCATACACATGCAGCTCACGGTCCGGCACCACGATGGTTTTGTCGTCCTGCTCGGTGCCAGCTGTTCCGCTTGATGGTTCTGCCTGCCCGAGCTGTTTGCCAGACTGCGTGACCGATCCTGCCATCCTGCCCCCTTTTCCTTTGTTCGTCAGATCTGCGTTGCCCGCCTCTTTCCGCCTCATCTCTCTTGGGAAGACGGCGCTATGATGGCAACCGCACACAGAAACGCAGAAAGGTTAAAAAAGCTTTTTTTATGCCGTGCATGCCCCCGAACGCTTGCGTCTTGCGCGCAAGACTGCTTGCAGAGGATGTTATGCAGTCGTCCTCTGAAAAAACCAGTTGGTTTCCCATCATGCTTCGTCTGGACGAAGCCCGTGTTCTTGTTATTGGCGGCGGCAATATCGCTGCCAATAAAGTGCGCCTTCTTGTGCCTACCGGTGCACGCATTGAACTCCTCTCCCCCACCCTCTGCCCGGAATTGCAGCAGCTGGCGGATGAGGATGTTCTGACGCATGTGCCCGGCCTGGTGTCTGAAGAGGACGTACGTGCCCGCCTGCCCGGCTGCCGCTTAGTCTACATTGCCACCAATGACACCACGCTGAACCGCAGCCTTGCTGCCCTGTGCCAGCAGCAGAACGTGCCGGTCTGCGCGGTGGATGACCC
>NZ_CALLXM010000137.1 GCF_937875265.1 uncultured Acetobacter sp.
GATTCACAGGCATTTGGGACGATGGGCCTGTAAGTAATCAATTTTTCTGCCTGAGTGTTACCAACCAAGAAGGATGGAACTTACCGACAGGTAGTGAGTGACCGGGATTATGTGGGACGATCCGGGATCTGACGGGACAAAATGTGGCGGACGAAAGCCATTTGTGCCGGTATCTGAAAAATTCTGAGCTGCCGAAATGCCCCGGTCTCTTTGGATGGAAATTTTCGACAAGTCTGCGGCAATGCCTGTTTCGGCCATTTGATTTGGAACCCATCGTATTTTTATACAATGAGTTCCAAGACCCTTTTAAGAGCCTCTTAAAAGCTGTTTCTGGGGATCTTATTAAGAGGCAGGAATTGCTTTTCCTGCGACCAGTCGCGTTTGCGGCTTGATAGAATGTCTTCATCCACCGGCTGGCCGCATAACCATAGAGGCAACGGCATCTCCATAATTGCGCCCGGCTTCGATCCGCCAGACAGGCCCATTTCCATATGGCCGCCCCATTGTGGGTCTCTTAAGCCTTGAGGAAGGCCTTTGAGGCTGTCTGGAGCCAAATCCAGCTCCACATCCAAATGAGCTGACGTTCCTTCCCAGCCGTTTGGATAATAGTCCACCGTTAGGTTTTCTCCGTGCGCGGCATATTTCGGTATATTCGGGCAAGCCTGCAAAAGAGCTGCAATAGCTCTTTTGGCACCATCCAGTTTTTGTGGTGGTATCCCACGGAATTGGGCTTTTTCCAGCATATCTTGCCGTGGAGCTGTGTCTGGCTGCTGTGGATTATCCTGGGCGATAAATAATAACACTCCCAAAAATAGACCAGAACACAGAATAATACTTACAAATGCAGTTTTTCCATATGTCTGTTTTTTATCAGCCATTTCTAGGATAACCCTCAAAAGACATTAAGACATTGCCTGCAATCTATAGGCTACACGCCCTATTACTGTAATTGTGTCGTTTCCGTCAGCTTCTCCCCACCGGAAACGGCTGATGTCTGCCTCTTGTGGCGGGTAACGGTCATTGTCTGAAATGATCATGACCGTGCCCGATGCCGTAGGAGACAACCTCTTCACCATCAGCTGGCCATTCACGACGAACACGGTCACCCCACCCAAGAGCGTGGTGGGAGCTGTATTCAGGATAAGGCGGTCACCAGATTTAAGAGTCGGCTCCATGCTGTCGCCTGCGACGCGGAGCATAATTGTATGATGCGGCAACAGTCCCAGGTCTTCTAAGAAGCACCGAGAAATAAAGACTTTCCGTGGTTCAGGGCGGTCATGCCCATAGCGACCAAAGCCTGCGCTTGCCTCGGCTTCTTCATAGTAAGCCACACCAACCCCGTCAGCGCTTGCATGATGCATGTCCACATCTGAGCGGGTCCCGAACAACAGCCATTGCGGATCGACCCCGCATATCTCCGCTAAGTGAATGGCCGTGCTGACCTTCATCTCATGGCCTTTGAGGTAGCGGTTAAGAGAGTTGCTAGAGAATCCACTTTTCTCCAGGACCGTTGAGTATCCACCCCCGCTTTTAACTGCTTCACGGACACGAGCGGCGAATTCTGTCTCTTGTCGGTTAGAAGTGTTTTCTGACAAATCAAAAATCTCCGCCATTTGCACAGAAAAAGGTGGGAGATAACGGCCATTTCTGAGCGTTATCCACAAAACTACCCCCAGATAAAACCGACAAGCGGCGATTTATGGTTGCTAGGGAGATTTTTGTGTGTAATCTCACGTTGTTTCCTACGGAAGAAAAAACCGGGCGAAAGCTACGGTAAGGGGACAAAAAAGAGGGGCAGCTGGCACTGCCCCGGTGAAGGAGGCTAGTATGGCACGAAAGCCATTAGGAATGCACGTGGAGGACATCAAATCGTCTCTCCGCAAGAAATGGGGCAGCCTGTCTGCGCTGTCCCGGCATTTGGGCAGAAACCCCAATGCAGTCACCCAAGCACTTGGAACCCCCGGATATTCTGTGCCGCTCGAACAAGCGATTGCAGACGAACTTGGTCGTGAACCCCGCGATATTTGGCCGGATCGTTATCATATGGACGGAACTCCTGTTTCGTTTCGTGCTGAGAGAACCCCTACCGCGCTGACCGGTGGCGCACACCGTCAAGATGAGGTGGCAGCATGAACATGTCTGTGCCTCAGCCGCTCTTAGCGGTGGTGTCTATCCCGCTGGCAGATATTGACGTTGGAGAGCGCCTGCGTGGTGTTGATGTCGATGCTGCTGCCGTTATTGCAGCCAGCATGGCATGACGCAGAAACGGACACCATCACGTAAGCCGCTGCGGCACGATAGCAACCGGGACGGCATGGTCCGCAAGTTGCATGTGGGGCGTAAACAGTTGGGTCTGGAGGACGCGGATTACCGCGCCCTCTTGCAGCGAGTGACGGGCAAGACCTCATCTACACAGTGCTCAGAAGGTGAGCTGGATCTGATCCTGAAGGAAATGAAGCGGGTTGGCTTCAAGACGTCTCGCCCCAGCGGGAAGCCATGGGTCCGCAAGGTCTATGCGCTGTGGGACGAAATGGGGCCTCTATTGCGCTCTGCTGGTACGCGTGAGGCGCTACGGGCCTATGTGATGCGGATGACCCGAGTAAGCGCGCCAGAGTTCCTGGACGAGCCTGCTGCCCGGAAAGTGATTGAAGGGCTGAAGGCGTGGAAGATACGATTAGAGAGCGGGGATGTCTGACCAGAAACTGCAAGACCGGTTGCAGAAGCTGCAGGCACTCTCAAAATAATCAAATCCGACAGAAATCGTTCGGGAACTGAAAACATACCTGAAAATAAAAATACAACATAATCAAAATTTTTTCCTAGAAATCGGAATTTCGTTCGCTACGCTGTAGTGGAATCAACTGCTAGATTAGGAGCAAAAAATTGCTAATTTTCCCCGTACTGTGTTGCTGTATGATAATTTTTCTTTGTGCCGTAATTTGGTTCAAAAGAAAAATCGACAGAATATTCCTCAAAAAAATCACTGGCGTGTTTTTTATTGTCGCCTGTAGCGCAGGAGTCAGCGCGTTGTCAGTTCCCTGGAAATCCCGAAAAATTTTCCTGCTGCTGCTGCTACTGAGCGCTAGTGTGGTTGTAGTGAGCCGAGTAAAATTGAGCTGCCAAAAAAAATAGAAAACGCGAAAAACGCTGCCGAATAGGCGGCGTTTTTTATGTGTTGGAAACACTGGTCAGAAAACGGTATAGTAAAAAGATAGACAAAATCCAGGCCTCTCTTAAAAGTCTCTGAGTAGCCTCTTAAAGTATCCCCCAAACCGAAAGGTGTGTGCAGTGCAGCCTCCATCATCTATTGCCTGGCTGGTTGATGCGGTGGGCGAAAATGCTGCTCTGGAGTTTATTGACGGGAATGCTGGAAAACGGCTTAAAATCCCTCGCTCGGCAGAGAACTGCCAGCTGGCCGAAATATATGGTCTACCGTTAGCTCAGGCGCTGGTGGATACATATTACGGAAGTGACTATCAGGTGCCGCTCGTGCGGGCGTGGCGGGCTCATTTGCTGGCAGGGCGCGGGTGCAGTTCAAATGAGATTGCCACCAGGCTGGGCACTAGCTGGCGAAACGTCGGAAAACTGCTTGAAAAAGCACCCGTTGATCGTGCAAAACGCCGAGCGTCTCATCCCGGACAGCTGGACATATTCAGCCTCTGATGGACTGGGGTCGAAGGTTTCCGTCCTGATATAATACGCTGCCCCTTCCTATTTTGGTGGCATGCGAAACAACCTTTCAACATCGCTGGATTTCACGATGGCCGCTGAGGGTGGCTATCAGTGCAACCGGGCTGACGATGGCAACTGGAGCGGCGGTCGTGTTGGTCGTGGCAATCTGGCCGGGACTAAATATGGGATCTCTGCTGGCCTTATGGCGCTGGTCATGGGCTCCGTGTTGTCCGTCAATGCCAGCGTTATGCAGCGGCTAACTGCTGCGCAGGCCCGAGGCATTGCCACAGAGCGATTTTGGCAGGTCATGGAATGCAGCGTATTACCTGCTGGTGTTGACATCATGCTGTTTGACTTCGGTTTTAACAGCACGCCGGATCGAGCAGTCCGGCAGTTGCAGGCCACTGTTGGGGTTCAATTTCCAGACGGCACTATGGGGCCTGACACGCGGTTTAAGCTCGTGCATGCCAAGCCAGCAGATATCGCTCCCTCTATTTCTCATGAATACGCAGAGCAGTTGCAGGCATGGCTGGGTGTGCCCCCTGATGGACACATCGGTCCACGGACCTTGCAGGCTGCAGTTGAGCAGCAGGCGCACAATGCGATGCTCATTTATGCCTTGGCAAGCTGGTGAGCCTGCATGTGCAGGACAATGGCCCGCTCCTGATTGACATGATGACGCAGAGCACGGCACGCCACGCTAATTCGGCTTTGCAGAGCATGCAGGATCAGGTTCGGGAGGAACTGGAGGCATCATCCTCTTTGCAGGATTTTGAAGATCGCCTGAGTGCTCTGGATCTGGACAGTGATGCCTTTGCAAAAGCCATGACGGACGCCGTGCTGGTTATGGAGCTGGCTGGGCAGGCAGAGGTTCTGGAACAGATCCGTGGCGGATGAAGTCATCCGGGGTATTGGACTGGCCCCATCTGATGCCATCAGTTTTTTTCGTAAGAAGACGAACATGCCCAGCAAGCGCTGGGGAGAACTGGAAGCGGAGGCCCATGGCACGCAGTTTGCTGTGGCGGGTGCAACATCAAAAGCCCTGCTGGATGACTTCCGGGTGGCTCTTAACAAGGCGCTGGTAGACGGCACCACGCTGACTGACTTCCGCAAGGATTTTGACAGTATCGTTCAGCGTCATGGCTGGTCCTATAACGGATCGCCTGGTTGGCGATCCGCTATAATTTATGAGACCAATCTTGCGTCAGCTTATGCTGCTGGGCGCTACCGGGAGATGACTACCCCAGAAGCGCTGGATCTCTTCCCTTACTGGCGATACCGGCACCATACCTGCCAGCATCCAAGACCTGATCATGTAGCCTGGGACGGCAATATTATGGTGTTCTGGCGACGCAAACCTGGGCGGCAGGCCTGTTTGCGACACAGACTGCACTCACAAACGAGATCCAGCGAGCCTCGGACGCTGAGAGTAATCTGCAGGCCGACAAAGTCGCTAAGACTGGCGATATCATGTCCGGTAGCCTGACCGTAAAAAGTTTTGACGGAATTACTGCGTCAGGGACACCGGGTAGCGCAAACACCGGTGATTATATCAATTACCCTGCGTTTATATCATCCTCTGAAGGGCGTGGCGGGACTGCCTGGCTGCAACTACAAGAGCATGTCGGCATTAAGTTTTCCCTGCTTATGGGTGTGTCATCCAGTGGCAATTCCCGATATTTTGGCGTCCCGCAGGGCAGTAGAGCAAATGACAGTGCCTATGGGGACGTGGCCTATACGGCGGATCTCGCCAGCTATGTGCCGACCGCCACCTATGTGTCAGATTTCTCGACATCAGACAGCCAGGTAATCAACCTGCCTTATGGGAAAAAGATCCAGTCCTTTATTGTTTCGGTGCCATCAAATGGCACCAACTCACACAGGATTACCTATCCCGAAGC
>NZ_CALLXM010000138.1 GCF_937875265.1 uncultured Acetobacter sp.
CTGACAACACACGCTTTTTTCAAAGCCCTGCTGTTCCTGGGGGCTGGGTCCGTTATCCATGCCATGCACGATGAACAGAATATGTTCCGTATGGGCGGCTTGTGGAAAAAACTCCCGCTGACCTATGCCGTGATGTGGATTGGCAGTCTGGCACTGGCCGGGGTGTTTCCCTTTGCCGGGTACTGGTCAAAGGATGCCATTCTCAACACGCTGTGGGCAGCGGATAGCGGCATGAGCCTCTATGCGTGGGTGCTGGGTGTGGTTACGGCATTTCTGACAGCCTTTTACAGCTGGCGTCTGCTGTTTCTGGTGTTCCATCGTGCACCTGCGGATGCGCAGATGCGGGACGCCGCGCATGAAAGCCCGCTTTCCATGACAATTCCGCTGGTGCTGCTGTCCGTTGGGGCCGTGGTGAGTGGGGTTATGCTGGCCCCGTATTATGTGGGGACGCAGCAGGCAGCATTCTGGCAGGGCAGCATTTTCAACGCGCCCGGTAACAGCATTATGGAAACCTTCGAGCACGTGCCCGGACTGGTCGCACTCTTGCCGTCCGTGGTTGGGTTGGCCGGGATTGTGGTGGCGTTTGTGTTCTACATTGCCATGCCTGGACTGCCGGAGGCGCTGGCTCGTTCCTGTGCCCCGGTTTACCGCTTCCTGCTCAATAAATGGTATTTTGATGAGCTGTATGACCGGGTCTTTGTCCGGCCCTATGCCGCTATAGCCCAAACTCTCTGGAAAGACGGGGAAGAAGGCGCAGTGCAGGGGCTCCCGCGGGATCTGGTGCGGGCAACCGCCAACGGGGCGTCTGATGCCGTGCGCCTGCAAACCGGGTCCATTGCGATTTATGCCTTCACCATGCTGGCCGGTCTGGTTGTGGTGCTTACCGTAGCGCTCTGCGGGTAGGGGGACTGAAATGGCCTACATCGTCTTTCCTGTTTCCTTCTGCCCTGAACGGAGTGCCGAGCCATGAGCGCGACATCAGTCAACTGGACGCTGGCTCTGCCGGAAATCACGCTCGCACTCGCGGGGCTGGTCATCCTTGTTTTTGGTGTGCTTCAGCGGGCCGGAAAGGGCGTGCTGTCCTGCACCATGCTGACTGTGGCAGCCTTTGTCGGCTGCGGGGTGCTGGTGACCCTCGCACCTGATGGCACAGCCTACGCAGGCACTTTTGTGAATGATGGCTTTGCACGGTTCATGAAAATTCTGGCGTTGCTGGGCGGGGTGGTGGCCCTTGTGCTGACGGTAAGCTACCGCACGGAGGACCATACTCCGCTGCCATTTGAAACCTCGGTGCTGATCCTGTTTTCCACGCTGGGGGCCATGATCATGGCGTCTTCAGCCAACCTGATGACGCTGTTTGTCGGGCTGGAACTCTCATCCCTCGCTATTTACATTCTGTGTGCGATGGAGCGGGACGATGTGACGTCCTCTGAAGCCGGGCTGAAATACTTTGTTCTGGGGTCTCTGGCGTCCGGGCTGCTGCTGTATGGCATGTCTCTGGTGTATGGATACGCCGGAACCATGGCCTACACGGGGCTGGTTGCCGCCATTCAGCAGACAGGCGCTCTGCCCATGGGGCTGACGGTCGGTCTGGTGTTTATTGTGGTGGGGCTGAGCTTCAAGCTCTCGGTTGTGCCGTTCCATATGTGGACGCCGGATGTGTATCAGGGGGCTCCGACACCCATTACGGCCTATATGGCAGGTGCTCCCAAATTTGCGGCCTTTGCCCTGTTCCTGCGTGTGATGAGCGGCCCCTTTGGTGCTATGGCTCCGCGCTGGCAGATTTTGATTGAAACCCTGTCCATCCTCTCCATGGTCTACGGTGCCTTTGCCGCTATCCCGCAGAGCAATATCAAACGACTGATGGCATATTCTTCCATCGGCCATATGGGGTACGCGCTTATGGGGCTGGCGGCGGCATCAACCAACGGGGTGCGGGCCACGCTGGTCTATCTGGCGGCGTATCTGGTTATGAATGCCGGGGTATTTGCCGTGATTACGGCCATGCGGCGCAAAGGGCGGGAAGTCACGTCCATTGCAGACCTCGCTGGTCTGGGCCGGACGGACCCCGGACTGGCGGCAGCGCTTGCCGTGTTCATGTTCAGTATGGTCGGTGCACCTCCGCTTGCTGGCTTTTTTGGGAAATTGATGGTTTTTGCCGCCGCATGGCAATCCGGCCTTTACGTTCTGGTGGCGATCGGGGCAGTCTCGAGCGTTGTTGGTGCGTATTATTATCTGCGGGTGGTAAAGGTGATGTATTTTGATGCCTCTGCGGAGGGGCTGGACCGGCCAGCACGCAGCCTTGTGTTTGTCTCAGGCAGCATGGGACTGGCGACTGTGTTCTTCATTCTGGCTCTCGGCCCGCTGATGGCCGTAGCCCGGCAGGCTGCTCTGGCCCTTGGCGGATGAGTGCGCCGGCTGCGGCCTGGCGCCTTGAATGTCATGATGAACTGACTTCAACCTCTGATGTCTGTCTGGATCGCGCCAGCGCTGGTGAAGCACCGGGTCTGGCGCTTCTTGCGTTACGCCAGACAAAAGGGCGGGGCAGCCGTGGCCGCAACTGGGCTAATGCCGGGCAAAGTCTTGCTCTCTCCGTTTTGCTGGAAGCCGGGCAGGTGGGGCAGGACGCGTTGGGAGGATGGCCCTTCGTTGCGTCGTTAGCGTTTTTTGAAGGGCTGGCGATGAGCGTGCCAGCCGCGCGCCCCCGGCTGATGATCAAATGGCCGAACGATATTCTGCTTGATGGTCAGAAACTCGGCGGTATCCTGATTGAGCGGGAAGGCCCGAAGCTGGTTATTGGCATGGGAGCCAACCTTTCGCAGCCCCCGCAGGAAGCTCAGATTGGCCGTATGGCAGCCTCTTTAGGGCATTATGGGGCAGTGCCGCCGCCTGCTGATGTGGCCCGTGCTATACTGTCACAGCTGACGCACTGGTGTGATGTCTGGACGCAGGATGGTTTTGCCGTTTTGTGTGCGGAATGGCGGAAACGCGCACATCCTGTTGGCACGCCTCTTGTCGTAAGCGGCGGGACTACTTATGAAAAGGGCCAGTTTGCGGGGCTTGCCGCTGATGGACGGCTTCTGCTTGAGACGGAACACGGTATGAAAACGATCGCAACAGGGGATATCCTGCTGGCAGAACAGGGGGCTGACGTTGCTGCTCGTCATTGACGCCGGCAACACCAATGTTGTGTTTGCCGTGCATGATGGCGAAAAATGGCGTGGTGTCTGGCGCATTACCATGCAGGCCCAGCGCACGTCTGATGAATATGCGGTCTGGCTGCTGGCCCTGCTGAAGATGCAGGGGATTGCGGCTGATGATATTGAAGGCGCTGTGATTGGCACCGTGGTGCCCGCAGCGCTTTACCATTTGCGCACTTTGTGTCGTCAGTGGTTTGCGGTGGAACCGTTGGTGGCGTCAGCTCGGCTCGACTGGGGATTTTCCATTAAAATGGATAATCCGGACGAAGTTGGCGTGGACCGTCTGTTAAACGGGCTTGCCGCACACCATGTGTACGGTGGTCCGTTGACGGTGATTGATTTTGGCACAGCTACAACCTTTGATGTAGTGGATGCAGAAGGCAGCTACTGCGGGGGTGTGATTGCACCGGGCATTAACCTTTCGGTTGAAGCCCTGCATCAGGCAGCCGCGCGGTTGCCACGGATAGGAATTGGGCGCCCGGCGGTGGATTCCGTCATCGGGCGCAACACGGTGGCCGCCATGCGGTCCGGTGTGTTTTGGGGTTATGTGGGTTTGATCGAGGGGATCGTCGAGAGGATCAGGCAGGAAGTCGGGCAGACCATGAAGGTGCTCGCAACTGGCGGTCTGGCTCCGCTCTTCTCGGAAGGCACAACGGTGTTTGACCACGTGGATTCAATGCTGACCCTTAACGGGCTGCGGATATTGGCGGGGCGGAATCCCTTGCCGCGTCTCACAATCGAAAAAGACTTTTTGACAGAAGGATAGTTACACTTATGACAGAACAGAACGGCAATCTCGTCTTTCTGCCCCTGGGCGGAACGGGCGAGATTGGCATGAATCTGAATCTCTATCGCCTTGGGGAAACCTGGCTGGCGATAGATTGCGGTATCGGCTTTAGCGGTAACGACACCCCGGAAGCTGAGATTCTGGTGCCGGACCCTACCTTTATTGCTGAGCGCAAAGATAAGCTGGCCGGGCTTGTCATCACGCATGCGCATGAAGATCATATTGGCGCCGTGGCGCATGTATGGCCGCTGCTGCAGTGCCCGGTTTACGTCACGCCGTTTGCCGGAGCTGTTCTGCGCCGCAAACTGGCTGAAGCGCGTCTGCTCCAGCAGGTTCCTATTCATGTCATCCCGTGTGCAGGTCGGTTTGAAGTCGGGCCGTTTGATCTGGAATTCATCCCCGTAACGCATTCTGTGCCGGAAGCTCAGGCTGTTGTGCTGCGTACGCCTGAAGGCGTGATTGTGCATACCGGTGACTGGAAGCTGGACCCTGACCCGCTGGTTGGCCCGCCGACAGACATTAAGCGTCTGAAGGAAGTGGGTGACGAGGGCGTTCTGGCGCTGGTGTGTGACAGCACCAACGTGATGAGCTCCGGCGCATCCCGCTCAGAGTCTGAAGTGCGCCGCAGCATGACGGACCTTATCAGTGGGATGAAGGGCCGTATTGCAGTCACCTGCTTTGCGTCCAACGTTGCACGTGTGGAAACCATTGCCATGGCTGCACAGGCTGCTGGCCGCACGGTGGTGCTGGTTGGTCGGTCCCTGCGCAATCTGGATGTTGCTGCGCGTGAGTGTGGCTATCTTTCCGGTGTGCTGCCGTTCCTGACGGAACAGGACGTGAATGACGTGCCGGATGATCAGATCGTTATGATCATCACCGGTAGTCAGGGTGAACCGCGCTCTGCTCTTTCCCGTATTTCACTGGATATGCACCCGAATGTGTCCCTCGGTGAGGGCGATACGGTGATTTATTCCAGCCGTATGATTCCGGGCAATGAACGCGCCATTATGGCGGTGCAGGATAACCTGTCCCGTCGCGGCGTGCGCGTGATCACGGACAAGGAAGCGTTTGTCCATGTGTCTGGTCATGCCACGGGCGACGATGTGCGCACGATGTATGATCTGGTCCGGCCGAAATATGCCGTGCCGGTGCATGGTGAATGGCGCCATCTGACGGCACATGCCGCTCTGGCACAGGAAAAGGACATCGCTCCGATTCTGCTGGAAGATGGGGACATCCTGCGTCTTGCCCCCGGTAAGGTGGAAGTGGTCGATACCGCGCCGTCTGGCCGTCTGGCTCTGGATGCCGGGCGTCTACTGCCCATGAACGGTGGCGTGTTGGCTGCACGGCGTAAGATGCTGTTCAACGGTGTGGTGATTGCCAGCTTTGCGGTGGATGACGAAGGTTTCGTTATCGGTGACCCCAAAGTCAGTGCACCGGGCCTGCTGGACCCGGATGACCTGGAAAGTGTGCGCGTGCGCGAAGAATTCGCCAACGCTATTGATGTGATTCCGGACGAACTGCGTCGTGATGACCAGTCTTTCCGGGATGCCGCCAAAACAGCGCTGCGTCGCGCTCTTGG
>NZ_CALLXM010000139.1 GCF_937875265.1 uncultured Acetobacter sp.
CCGTGGATGCCCACACTGCCGCGCAGGGTGAACAGGCCCTTATTCTCCCCGGTGAAGCGCCCCCTCTTGGGGTCAGTTTTACCCTGAGATGGGTTTCATTATTTTTTGGTCTGATACTGGCCGTTTATGTTCTGATCATTCCTGGATTTTTACTGGCCGGACGAAAGATCTTCTACAGACGGCCCGAACACACTGCATAAACAAAACAGCCTCTGCCCAGATTTGAGCAGAGGCTTGATGCCGGGCTTTTGAAAGCCGGAACGCTCATGATCCACAGATCACACGTTCCGGTTTTTCTTCTTAATAGGTCATAGACAAATTAAACAGGAAAGCCCGGCCAATGGAGGGTGTGACACGGTTGGTGAACAGGTTGCTGTAATTCAGGCGGTTGTCCAGATTGTAGCCGTTCATGGCCACTTTCCAGTGCGGGCCGAACTGGTGAGACACCATCGCGTCAAACTCCACGTTGGCAGGGACACGGGCCGTATTGGCCGGGTCCAGAAACACCCCTTCCCGCCATGTCACACCACCACCAAAGGTCAGGTTGTAAGCCTTTTTGGGGGCAAACTCATACGTGGTCCATACCGTCGCCTGATTGCGCGGCACGTACTGCACCTGCTTACCAACATCGGCCAGCGTGAGGGAGGACGTCGTCTCACTGTCATAGCGCGCGTAGGTCGCAATAATGTTCCAGCCCTTCACAATCTGACCAGAGGCACTGAGTTCCAGCCCCTGGTTGCGCTGGTTGTCACTGGAGGCCGTGACGTCCCCAGAGCTGGGGTCTGTCATGAGAGAGTTACTTTTTTCCAGCCGGAAGACCGCTGCTGTAAAGCCAATCCGATCATGAAACGCTGAGTATTTGGCACCAATTTCATACAGGTTGCTGCGCTCAGGTTTGAAGCCTGCATTTTTTGGGTTCAGCGGTTCAGAACTATTGGTCACATACAGGCCAATTGGCGTGGTGGACTGCGCCCAGTTGAAATAGATCATGGAATGATCATTAGGCGTGTACATCAGGCTGACATTAGGGTTGAACGTATCCTGCTTCTGGCCCAGATGCGTATCGGGCGTGGAGGCAACACCGCCTGTGGCACTATAATGGCTGTCCCAATGGTCCCAGCGGAACCCTGCACGAACGGAAAACCACGGTGCCAGCCACGCCTGTTCTGAAAGGAACGCGCCGACATCTGTTGCATCACCCGTTTTCCATTCCTTCCGGCCTACGCCGTTGGGCATATTGGTCAGGTTATTGGCGTATTGCCCTGCCCCGCCCAGTTCCAGTCCCGGCACAGCCATGGAGGGGCTCAGCAAGCTGGTCCCCTGCCGTGTGCCGTTATAAGCGTAGTTCAAGCGGCGGTCATAAATATGCTCAACATCCACGCCGCCAATCATCTGATGCTTGATGCTGCCGGTTTTGAAATTGGCCACAGCAGACGCCACGTTCTGCACAGACCAGTCATTTTGCTGATACGGGTTTGGCCCCCCAAGCCCACCATTGCGGGAAATGGTTGCGGCTGAGGGGTTAGAGGAGAACAAGGCCGCATTACAGGCCGTACCACAAGCTTCCTGTGAGGCTGAGTAATACCGGCTGTAAATGCCGCCGCGTGTATCGTTATAAACCGTGATGTTCTTGCTGATTTCCCACTTCAAGCGGCCTGTCAGCATATCATCACTGGTATTGTCCTGATCATACGTGGTGCCATACCAGTTAGTGCGCTTTACGCCATATTCCGTAGCGGGACGGGAATATTCTGCCCCCGGCTTTGTAACCGTCGGCACCCCGTAATCGGGAACACGATTATCTGACTGATGAAAATACTCGATGGTATAATTGATTTTCTTTCCAAGACCGAAGATGATGGACGGCGCAATACCCCAGCGATGGGAGTAAATATAATCCCGCCCAACCATGTTGTTTTCATTCCCCATCGCGGTCAGACGCACAGCAATGGTGTCGGTAATCTTGTGGTTGATATCAAGTGTGCCGCGATAATAAGAGCCGCTACCGCCTGAAAAGCCGGCGTTGATCTTGTTCTGCTCATTCGGCGTTTTGGTGGTGATGTTAATCGCACCGCCCGTGGTGCCGTTCCCGAACACCTGCGAGGATGGCCCCTTGATGACCGTCACATGATCATAGTCAAAGGAGTCACGGGTATAAACACCAAAGTCCCGCAAGCCATTTTCATAAATATCGTTCTGGGCTGCAAAACCACGGATGAGGAACTGATCCCCCGACATCCCGCCTTCACCCTCCCCGACGGACGCCGTAATCCCCGGTACGTTCTTCAGGGCTTCATCCAGAGATTTCACGTTTTGCTGCTGCATCAGGATTTGCGGCACAACATCAATGGTCTGCGGTGTGTGCAGCACATCCTGCGGCATGCGGCTGATGCCAATAGGCGTGCGCAGCGTGTTCATGGGGGAGGCCGTAACGGTCCAGTGTTCGGACTCTGTGCCGTCTTTTTCCTTAACAAGATCCGGCCCGCGCCCTTTGGGGTTGCTCAAAACAGCTGCGGGCTGCACGCCATTTGCTGTAACACCGCTCTGGGGTGTGCCAGTTTGCTCTGTGCCTGTGTGGGCCGTGCTGTTTTGACCTGCGCCGTTCAGAACAGTGCCTGTCTGGGTGACTCTGGTTATGCCCACAGCTTTGCTGGCTGCATCCGTTGGTGAGCGCGGCGGCAGAGCAGGCTTCTTCCCGGCTTCATCTGCGGCCATGGCAGGAAAAGCCGAGCCGCACCCAAGCGCCAGACTGAATGCCAGAGGCGCCGGGTGAAGGCAGCGCCGAATACTGTGTTTACTCATGGAGGAAGCAGCCTGTTGCAAATTAGGACATGAAGAGAGTGCTTTGTATGAGCGAGTGATAATGATTCGCAAATTCAATAAG
>NZ_CALLXM010000140.1 GCF_937875265.1 uncultured Acetobacter sp.
GTGGCTGGTTTGGGTGTGATTACGGAAACCGTTCAGGCGCTCAGAGCTTCAGCCTGAGCAGCAACGGGAACAGGCAGGCAGCCGTGAGCCATTGTTTCCGCAGCCTGACGCTGACGCATCCGAACTTCCTTTAACATGCAGACCACGCCCGGCACGCAATTGCCGCACTGGGCTTTGCACCGCTTGGCAGCATAAATTTCGCTGGGGCGGGTGGCACCATGGGCCACGGCTGCTTCGACGTCTTTATGAGTCAGGCTGTTGCAAGAGCAGATAACCATTCAGAAAGCCCCATATCTCTGATGAGAGATGAACTAAAAGCACGAATGAGAACCATTCGCAATACATTTTATAAAAAGAATCATGAGAGGGGGGGGCAGAACTCCAGCCCGTGCATTCTTAAACCTATAAAATGCAGAGTGCAGAAAATGAGACGATGACAGCCGTGGGGTTCAGTCGCGTTCTCTTCTCGGTGCTCTTGCGCAGGGCCGGGATTACCGGTGCAGAGCGTAGCGTCTGGGGATGGCTATGATCTTATTGCTGACACATCTGGCCAGCAGATACTCAGGCAAAACGTTATCGACTGTGCTGCGGGTCGGGTTTTTCTGGCGCAGCAGCGAAGCCAGCCAGATCGAAAATCCAGAAACATTTCCTTTTCGTCATTTAATAGTCATAATTCATTAATATTTCCGTAATGAGAACAGAAGCTCTTCGCGTTCTCAAAATACTCCCATTAGTCCCATGGCTGGAGAAAATAAAATGGCGGATACGATACCAACATCAGGGACATATACTCTTAATTATGTCCAAATTTCCAATAGAACTGGAAATATACCAGTTACTAACGCGCTTCCTAATGCAAAAGTAACCTTCAATGGTAAGCACGTAACAATAACTGTAGCTGGTCAGACAACCAGCTTAATATATGATTATTCCTGGGGTGCTAATAACCAGAAGATTATCATTTTAGGAACAGGTGATGGAAAGCAAAATTCATACATAGCATTATCAGATACAAGCGTAAATCTTGATGATTATTCATTTAACAACAAAAGTTATGTAAATTTTTCTAATTATAGAAATAATCATTGGATTTTAACTAATAATAGAACTCATACATCATCCAATTTCACAACAGACCGACACCTGAATGCTGAAGGAAATTGGATCGTATGTTTTCTTGATGGAAGCATGATTCGTACCCCGTCGGGGGACGTTGCGATTGAAGATATTTCTGCTGGCAACGAAATTCTCACACGCACTGGTGCTGAAATAACGGTGCAGCGTGTGACTTGGGTTGGAAAAGCACATTGCGTTGTACGTCCTGAACTCTCAGATGATCAGGCAGGCTATCCCGTGCGTATTCTCAAAGATGCGATTGCAGAAGGTGTCCCGTTCAAGGATATGCTGATTACAGCTGAACATTGCCTCTTCTTCGACGAAAAGTTTATTCCCGCCCGTATGCTGGTGAATGGCCGCTCCATTTTCTTCGATAAATCCATCACATCTTATGATTACTACCATCTTGAGACAGAGCGGCATTCTGTCATCATAGCCGATGGAATGCTCACCGAAAGCTACCTTGATACGGGCAATCGCCGCGCCTTCGGGCAAAAAGGTAATATCTTTACACTTCCATCCGCCCATAATCTGACTTGGGACGATGCCGCAGCGCCGCTTGATGTCTCACGTGAGTTTGTAGAGCCGCTGTTCCGTCATGCTGAAGCGCGTGCGCTCGCAGCAGGCGTTCCTCAGCGAGAACCCACGCCGGAACTGACCGATGAAGCGGATCTCTGCCTGACCACTGATACCGGCGCGATTATTCGTCCGGCCCGTGAGCACAAGGGGCGTGCCATTTTTATGATCCCAAAGGGAGTGCAGGCCGTGCGCATTGTTTCCAATGCGAGCCGTCTTAGCGATGTGATCGGGCCATTTGTTGATGACCGCCGTTATTTCGGTGTTTCTGTCGGTGAGATCACACTCTTGGAGAACAGCAAGACGCGCACAATCAGGCCTCATCTGACCGAGACGGAGCTGGATGGCTGGAACGCGCTGGAAGGTGAAGAGGCTCGCTGGACGTCTGGTAATGCCTTGTTGCCGCTTGGTCCGCGTCATTCACACGATACTGCCCTTATGACAATCCAGATCAAAGAAACAGTGCCTTATCTACTTATGGACACTCTTCCTGCAAAGACAGCTATACGCGCCTGATAGTGTGATCCATGTCTCGCAACTTGTGGAACATGGATCATTTTCAGCAGATCGTTCCGCTTGCCGCTAACATCTGGCATCGCCAATTTACGGCGGAAAACTGCTATTTTTAGGAAATTGGTGGACCCGAGAGGATTCGAACCTCCGGCCTTCAGATTCGGAATCTGACGATCTATCCAGCTGATCTACGGGTCCCCGGGCACTTCCCTAGCGCAAAGGCAGGGGGCTTGCCAAGCCTGTATCGAGAGGGATGATTAAATTCCCTGCCAAACCGGAAGAAACCGCCCGTAAACTGTGCCGCCCAAAGATATTTCAGCGTCCGAATCAGCAAGGGTGTCAGTCAGGTGCTCCGTCAGTTCCGGTAAAACAGGTTATAGTGATCTCCCTTTGAGACCAAAGAGCATCCGCCGCACGTTTCCCCGGCATCTTTGCTGCGGATAATCAGCGTATGGGAAGCGTTGTCTTCCGGGCCAATCTGGATAGCGTCCGGCGGGGTGGGCAGATAGGTTAGCAGCGCCGCATACTCATCCTGAGTGATCGTACCGTCTTTTTCCACATGCGTCATAGGCAGCCAGGCTGCGGCCTGAAGCTGTTTGTAGAAAATAGGCAGCGCCATACCGTTTTCCAGTGTCCAGGATGTGGATAAGGACAACATGAAAAAGACGGCTGCCATCCCACAAGCGACAGTTTTTAACGCGGGGCGTAGCAGTGCAAAGGCATATGTCATCAGCAGGCAAAGCAAAGGGTAAGCTGGAAAAGTGTACCAGGGCAGGCGTGTTTGAGCAGCGGAAAACATCCCGAACACTGCCAGCACAGCAACGCTCAAAATCAGCATATCGGCTTTTAGCCAGTTTGGTCTTTCAAATCGGAACTGCCGTGCTCGCAACGGTGCACACCAGCAGGCTGCAAGCAGAGCAAGTGCCAGAAACCCCAGCTGCCAGAGCAGGTAGCTATAGTGCTGCGTAAAGTCAGCCACATAGAGAAAGGCCGAGTTATGATGGTTCTCAATCTGCATGCTGCTGCGTTTGAGCAGATCATACGCCACCATACGTTGTAGGAATCTGGGACCATCGTGCTGCATCCGTAAGCCTGCCCAAAGCAGGATGGGGGCCATAAAGCACAGCATTCCTTTGAGCGGCAGCCGGAAGGATTTCTGTGTCAG
>NZ_CALLXM010000141.1 GCF_937875265.1 uncultured Acetobacter sp.
AGGCGGTATTTTTTCTCCCGATGATGAAGTGGCAGATTGCTACCTGTTCTGTCAGGCTCTTCTCAATGCCTTGAGGCAGAGTCCGGAATTCCAGCTTGTGAACGGGGTTGCCACGTTTGAAGAGGATCAGGGGGACCGCTGTCGTGTGCGTATTAATGGGGCATTGCACCAGACAGATGTGGTCGTTCTGGCTGCGGGGTTGGCATCTCGCGGCATGATTCAGCCTCTGGGGCTGGCGCTGCCCCTTTATGGGCTGAAAGGATACAGCCTGACCGTGGAGGCAGACCCCGCCGTTCTGCCGGATGTAAGTGTGACAGATTATGATAACCGCGTGGTCTATGCTCGCCTTGGCCAGCGGCTCCGTATTGCAGCCATGGTGGATATCGGTGCGTTGAATGCATCACTTGATCCGCGCCGTATTGCGTCCCTGAAGCATCTGGCGGAGGAGACTCTTCCTGCCGCAGGACCCTACGGTTCCGCCGCTGCATGGGCAGGGATGCGTCCTGCTACGCCAACGGGGGTTCCTTTGGTGGAACGGACGCAGTGGCGTAATTTGCTGTTAAATGTCGGTCATGGTGCTTTGGGGTTCACGCTTTCTTGCGGATCGGCCATGACCATTCGAGACCTTGTTGAAGAGATGCACCCATAAGAATGAGACATTTCTCTTCTGTTCTCACCCGTCGTCGCGTTCTGCTGGGTGGTGTTGCCGCCAGTTTTGCAGGGCGTGGAACCCGTGCTCTGGCAGGCAAAGGGGAGACATCCAGTATGACGGCGCTGGATGGACTGGACGCACCGGTAGAGGTGTTTGAGGACCATTGGGGCGTGCCGCATGTTCGCGCGGCCTCCGTGCCTGATGCGTTCTTTGCAAATGGGTATCTGATCGCGCGCGACAGGCTGTGGCAGCTTGATTTTGAGCATCGTCGGGCGTTGGGCAGGCTGGCGGAGGTCTTCGGTCCTGATTTTGTGCCCTCAGATACAGCAAACAGGCTTTTTCTGTTCCGGGGAGATGCGCAGGCGGAGTTTGCAGCGTTGCCGCCCACAGTTCAGGCTAGTGCCCGTGCCTATGTTGCGGGGATCAATGCTTATCTTGAACAGGTTAGATCCAGTGCAGACAAGCTTCCCGCAGAATTTGGAATTTTTTCCTATCAGCCTCTGCAATGGGATGTGCTTGATCTGGTGCGCATTCGGGCGGAAGCGACCGGAAACACCAAAGCTGAAATCCGCCGCGCCCGACTGGCGGCGCAGGATGCCCTTGCTTACGATGCGCTGATTATGCCCCTGCGCCCTGCGCATACGCTTAAGGTGCCTGATGGGCTGGATGTGCATGCCGTCACGGAGCAGGATCTGGGGTTGTTTGGCGTTTTGCAGGACGATTTGCCGTTGTCCTGCCTGCATGTGCCACTACCCTCAAACGAGGGTGATCATCGACGGGCTAATGAGGGCAGTAACGCATGGGTTATTGCACCAGCTCGCACCGCCACAGGGCGCCCTATCCTGGCGAATGACCCGCATCTCAGTTTCGGTTCCCCGGGGCCGCGGCATGTTATTCATCTGACGGCACCGGGACTGGATGTTATTGGCGGCGGTTCTGTTGGTATGCCTGGCGTCATGCAGGGGCATAACGCGCATTTTGCTTTTGGGCGCACTAATTTTCATATCGATCAGGAAGATCTGTTCATCCTGCGCACGCATCCTGCCCATCCTGACCGCTACTTTCATAAAGGGCACTGGGTGGAAATGGAGCGTGACGAAATCACCATTGTTGTGCGTGGTGAGCCTGCACGGAAAGTTACGCTGCGTTACGCGGTGCAGGGACCGGTTGTTTCTGAAGATGTTGCGGGCAACAGGGCGGTAGCGGTTTCCGCGACATGGCTGTATCCGGGCGCTAACGGTATGCTGGCCAATATTGGTATTAATCTGGCCACGGACTGGACCAGTTTCCGCGCGGCTCTGAAACTCCATACAAGCCCAACCAATTTCACTTATGCAGATACAGCCGGAAATATCGGCTGGCAGGCTGCTGGTGGTTTGCCGGACCGCACAGAAGGCCATGATGGGCTAATGCCTGCGCCGGGTGATGGGCGGTATGACTGGAAGGGCCTTCAGTCGCTTGATGCGCTTCCCAGCAGCTTCAACCCGGCCTGTGGCTGGTTTGGCACCTCTAATGAATTCAATTTGCCAGTGGACTACCCTTACGAGCAACGCTGCGTCAGTTACGAATGGAAAGACCCTTACCGTTACCAGCGCGTTGCGGAGGTTCTACGGGCATCCCCTCATGCGACATTGGCTGGAAGTGTCGCTTTACAGCATGACACGCTCTCTCATCTGGCATTGTCCGTTGTGCAGTTGCTGCCCGAAGTTCCGGCTCAGGTGCAGGCAGAAGCAGCATTGCTGCGGCAGTGGAGTGGGCACGTAGAGGCGACAAGCGCTGCCGCTGCTTTGTATGAAGTGTGGTGGACACGGCTGAACACTCTGTTTTATCAGGCATTAGTGCCGGAAACCCTACGCGCCCTTCTGCCGCAGCCGCTCAATGCCTCCGTTCTTCTGGCTTTTCTGCAAAAACCCGATGGCAGATTAGGCAAGACGCCAGAGGCGCAGCGCGACGCTGTGTTGGTTCAGGCGTTTCAGCACGCTGTTGAGGAGATGCGTGACCGGATGGGGCCGGTGGCTGCGGCATGGCAATGGGGTGTCCTGCATACAGTGCAATTACGCCATCCACTTCACGCAGTGCAGGCCGTTGCAGAAGCGTTTCTGTCTATAGGGGGCGAAACTGCCCGAAGTGGGGGAGACCCTTACACTGTTATGGCACGTTGGTATAATCCTGATCTTTCAGAAAAAGCTCTTGCACTAGGGTGCAACCCATATGCTGTGACAGGTGGGGCCAGCTATCTGATGGTGTGTGATGTCGGGGCGTGGGACCATTCGGTGTTCCTCAATTTTCCCGGCCAATCTGCACTACCGGGTAGTGGCCATTATGAGGACTTCCTGCAACCGTGGCTGAAAGGGAGCATGCAACCTCTTCTTTTTTCCACAAAAGCCGTGCGGGCGGCGGCCAGACACCATGCTGTGTTGTATCCAAAAGGAAAAACGCTATGAAATATACTGTCTGTTCTCTGCTGACTCTGGCGTTTTTTACCACAACGGCTTTAGCGCAAAGCCGAACAGATAAAGCTATGGATGCTGTGTTGTCGCAGGCTGAAGGCCGACCGCTGGCAGCACTTGCGGCAGTCCGATTACAGAATGGCAAACCGGTTTATCAGTATTATGGTGGTTTTGCGCGGCGTGATGGTACCCAAATTGTTCCGGTTGAGAAAGAAACGTTATTCCGGATTGCATCCATTTCCAAAGTGGTGACGACAATCGGGCTTATGGAACTGGTTGAGCAGGGGAAGATCAATCTGGATCATGACGTATCGGACTATCTTGGCTTTGTATTGCGCAACCCGGATTTTCCGACCACGCCCATTACCGTAAGGATGCTCCTGAATCATACATCCACCATTCGGGATGCTGATGTTTATGTTCTGCCGCCTGATAAGCCAGTAAGTGATTTCTTTGATAAAAGTCATAAGCCTGGCAGTCAGGATTACCATTTTTCCTCTCATGATGGTCATGCACCCGGTACATATTTTACGTACTGCAACCTTTGCTATGGGCTTGTTGGCACCATTATAGAGCGGGTCAGTGGAGAACGGTTTGACCAGTATCAGAAGCACCATGTTCTGGCGCCGCTGAAAATTGATGGTGGTTACAATGTAGCGGATCTCGAGCATCCGGAACGTCTTGCTACACTCTATCAAAACCTGAGCACAGGATATGAGGCGACAGTGGATAGCCAGCCACTTAAAGGCTGGAACAAGGACGCTCTTTCTGCTTACAAAACTGGAAGCAATGGAACAGTATTTTCTCCACAAGGTGGACTTCGCATTTCCTTACAGGGGCTGACGCATCTGGCGCAATTCATGATCCAGCGGGGCATGTTTGATGGAGTCAGGCTTCTTAAGCCACAGAGTGTTGAGGCGATGGAAACCCCCACATGGACATTTAATGGCAAAAATGGCGTCTGTCCTTACCCGCTGAGTGCCTATGGTTTGAGCCTGTTTGTTCTGAGCGGCGCAAAAGACACTAATGGAAAACCCGATAGTCCGTATATTGGCTATAAGGGCGGATTGCGTGGGCATCTGGGCGATGCATACGGGCTACATTCCGGCTTCTGGTATAATCCACAAAACGGAGAGGCTTATCTGTTCGCGGCTGATGGATTTCCTGAATATGAGCAGGAAAATCCGGGGCAGTATTCTTCTTTTTCCAGAGTGGAAGAGAAAATTTTTACAGCTTTGGTACAAAAGAAACAGTGATGATCCGTTTTTCTTTAGCGGCAGCCCTTCTTGCTGGCGGTTTGTGCTGTGTCTATCCGGCATGCGCCGCACCGCTTGATGAGGCCGGAGCCCGACATCAGATCAAGGAACTTCTGGCAATGCCGTTTGCCACGGATCTGGTCGGGGCCAGCAAGGCGGAGCGTTTTGCGTGGGTGGAAAAGCGCAATGGTGTGCGCAACATTCTGGCGGTTGACGGCACAGGCATACCTAAAGCCCTGACTCATTTCACGCAGGATGATGGAACAGATCTTTGGGGGCTTGCTTTGTCCCCCAACGGGCAAGCGTTGGCTTATGTAGAAGGAGGAGACCCGGAATATCCGGATGATCCGTCTCCCAACCCAAATTTTTCAGTATTCGGTACCCATCAAAGCGTGAATGTGGTGCTGGAAGGTGGCCGGCAAATGCAGATGGGGGAAGGATGGAACCCCACGTTCTCTCCGGATGGGCATATGCTGGCATTCACGCGGAAAGGCTCTCTGTTTCTGGCGCCCGTTGGAAAGATGGCAAAAGAGGTTATGACTGTGCGCGGGAACCTGACGTCGCTTCAATGGGCACCGGATGGTTCTGCTCTGGCATTTACGCTGGACCGTGGCACCCATGCACTGGTCGGGGTGTGGCATATCAAACCGGCTACCATGACGTTTCTTGCCCCAGCACTTGCACAGGACAGCCTGCCGACATTTTCTCCTGATGGTCGTTCGGTTGCGTTTGTGCGGGAGCATACGCCGCTTACTAACCAGAAAAATGGAAAAGGACTTTTCTGGTCAATCCATGTTTATGATTTAGCGAGCGATAGGGATCATGTCGCGTGGATACCGCCTGCGGGGCAGGGCGCACGGTTTTTTGCACCAGAAGGAAGCGGTCTGCTGTGGTCAGATAACAACCATATCCTTTTTCCATGGGAAGGTAGTGGCTGGATGCGGGTTTGTGTTGTGGCGGCAGCTGGAGCAGGTACCCCGGCGTGCCTGACGCCAGATAAGGCGGAAGTATCATCCTATCGGTTGTCTCAGGATAGAAAAACACTTTTTTATACAAGCAATGCCGGGAATGTGGATGTCTGGCACGCCTGGCAGCAGCCGTTGGACGGTTCTCCTTCGCGGCGTCTTACGCAGAGTGAGGATATGGAGACAGATCTTGCTCTTTCTGGAAACAAGGTAGGCTTGATAGCTGCCAGCGTCACACAAACGGCGCATCCGGTTGTGGTTGCTCAAGGCGGTACGAGTGCTCCGTTGGTCTCCCCGGAACTGCCTTCAGATGTACACTTTGTGACACCGCAAACGGTTGTTTTCCACAGCGCCGATGGCGTGGAAGTGCATGGACAACTCTTCCTGCCGGAAGGTAAGACCCAAACATCGCACGCTGCACTGGTGTTTGTGCATGGTGGCCCGCACAGGCAGATGCTCCCAGCCTTCAACAGTATGAGCTATTATTCCAATGCTTATGCCATGAACCAGACATTGGCTGCGCAAGGTTATAGCGTGCTGTCCGTCAATTATCGCAGCGGCACCGGATATGGAGAGGCTTTTCGCAACGCACTTGAAACAGGCAGAGCGGGCGCCAGTGAATATCGGGACGTTATTGCTGCCGCCACTTACCTCAAGGCCAGAGCGGATGTTGACCCCGCTCATATTGGTATCTGGGGTGGAAGCTGGGGCGGGTATCTGACCGCGCTTGCGCTGGCCCGCAATAGCGATATTTTTGCTGCCGGAGCTGATTTTCATGGTGTGCATGATATGACGCAGCCTGACACATTAGGTCTCTCTCCTACGGAGAACAGAAAGGCGCGTGATCTGGAGTGGCAGTCTTCTCCTGTAGCAGATATTGCTCGTTGGCATGCTCCTGTTTTGCTGGTGCATGGTGACGATGACTATAACGTGGAATTTGAGCAATCAACCCTTCTGGCAAAGATGCTGTCAGCACAGGGAGTGCCGTATGAGGAACACTCCTTTCCCAATGAACGCCACGCCTTTCTCCGCATGCAGGACTGGCTCGCAGCCTATACGTGGATGGACACGTTTTTTGGCCGTAAGCTGAGTCCGCGTCATCCGTGAAGCTCTGGAGGGTAGTGTTGGGCATCAGAAGCCGTAGAGAATCCTGCAGATTATGCGGTATGGAATAGTCTGGCTTCTGATGTATGCCTGAACTGTGATGATCTGATTAAGGCGCCCTATGTAGCTTTCGCAAAAGGTATGCTGCATCCAGAGGATACTATCACGGCTTACAACCATTTTCATTCTTTGGTGGGTAAAGGAAATTTTGCGTTCCAGTAGAAAAAGGATTCTTATGGCTCTTTTTACACGCAGGCACGCATTAGGGTTCTGAATGCCATTTTTTCCAAATTATATGTGTATTTTCGTAAATAATATGTATCAAGATCTCTGATTTTTATCTTAATTGTTCTTTGGGCGATTTTAAGTGTAGCATTTTATGGGCTTATTTTTTTAGGAATGTAGAGAGATTTCTGGAACCAGATAAGACTGTTTTCTTCAGTATTTTTCCATCGAATGTCCTCTACATCAGCAATAATAATACTATGCGTGGACGTA
>NZ_CALLXM010000142.1 GCF_937875265.1 uncultured Acetobacter sp.
GATTTCCAACGGACAAGGACAGGCGGAAATTTTTAGCCCATGCCCGGTCTTCCCAGTGGGGAAGGCGGCCAAGGTCAGCAAACAATGTGGCATCCAGTGTGCCAAGCGCGCTGAAGTACAGACTGTCTGCTGATGAGGATGCCAGGGTAGAGGTGCCGGATTGCCACTTGCCAACCAGCCGGAAACCCATCCCATTGTTATACATTCCGGCCTGAAGTTCCAGCTCATGCCGGGGCTGCCCGCCCAGGCCGCTGATGGTGCCTCCGCGGAGCAGATCTATCGCCGGAAGGCCCTGCCGCAGAATGACTGTATCCCGCAGTCGCCAGACCTGTGTTGCGACCAGATAGATCCGGCCCCGCGCCTTTTTCGATTTGCCTTGTCTATCCGTCCCATCGCCCTGCAACGGGCGGGAGAATGACAGGGTGGTGTTCCATTCATTGCGGTTTTCACCTTCCGCATTCAGGGGGCGGACATCAACACTTTCCAGCATGCCATCCGCACTGCGCTGATAGCGGTCAGGGAAGGCATTTTCTATGGCGGCAGTTGCGGTGGGGAGGGAGAGAATGGTGTTGTGCGTCGTGTCATGCACGTAGTTTACATGCAGCCGTGTGCCGGTGATGTAAGGAACGGTGATTAACGTTCCCAGACTGATTTCATGGCGACTGGTCGCTTTCAGGTTGGGGTTCCCGCCTGAAAGACTTGTGATCTGCACGGATTGCCCGGTGACATAATCATACGTTGTCACATTGGGCGTCTGAATGGTGGGGGCCACCAGCTGGGAGGCTGTCGGTGCTTCCTGACTGTTGGTGATGGAGAGCGGAAACTGCACCCATGAAATGGGCGACCATGTTACGCCACCGCCAATGGTGCCCAGTGTGCCAAATTGTGAAACCTGATTAACAGCGGCATTCACATTGCCATCCAGCTTGCCCAGAAAAGAAAGAAAATGCTTAGCCCTGCTGGCCAGCGGGATATCGGCATTGAACTGGAATGTGCCGACTTCCCGCCGGATATGGCTGTAAGACGGCACAGCCTGCACAGAGGAAAATGCGTTCTGATCCGTCAGGGAACCAGTGAGGGAAAGGCTTGTTGCGACATCCCCGGCAGGGAGGGCGAAGACATTCCCCGTCATCAGCCCGCTGACTTGCCCGATATTGCTGGTGGTATGGCCGTAATTCAGGGTGCGTTGAGAAAGCGTGTTTTCTGGAAAAGCAGAAAAAGGATTGAGAGCTGTGTTGCCTTCCGTCAGGTCTGTCTGGGTGGTTTGCAGGTTCAGGCCAGTCTGGCTGCTGGTTGTTGTTTCCGAGCGGTCATAACTGCCAGTGCTGTTCCATTTCCAGTGCCCGGCATCTCCGTCAAATGTCAGGCCAGCATGGGCGGTTTCTGTCTGTATTTTCTGCCGCAGTGGAGAGATTTCTGTAAAATTTCTGTACAGCAGAGTATCTTCTGAAAATGGAGAAAATACGCTGCTGGCTGGAAGAGTCAGAACACCATGGGCAGGTCCCTGCAAGCTGCGCTGGTTCTGGCGTGTGTAGGTCAGGGTGAGGGATGATGTTACGGTCTTGAACATCTTGCCAGCCACAACGCCATTCAGGGTCAGCTTTTGCACACTGGGCTGAAGTGTATAGGCGGACACATCCCCGTTGCTGTGGGGCAGGTTGGCGTAAGGCAGAAAGCCCTGAAGCGTTGGAATTTGAGTGGTGGTGAGTGAGGGGGCCCCGGCTACTGTCACGGGCACGCCTGCCAATGCATCCAACACCGGGTCCAGACTGCCACCCTGTGCCGCGACTACATTTCCTGCATTGGCATAGAGCCCGCTGGCTCGGGCGGGCACGACGCCTCTCTGGCCGTCCTTCAGTTCTGCCTGATCAGAATATCGGGCGCTCAGGTTAATCCGGCGTTCTCCATCCAGTTTTGTATAACTTAAGGACGGAGAACCCGTTTCTCCGCCGCCATCTGTGGAGGTAGTGCCAGTCAGATGGGCACGGAGGGCACGAAAACGCTCAACCGTAATAAGGTTCACCACGCGCTGGTTGGCGGAATACCCGTATTTCAGGGCTTCTTCCTCTGTGAAGATTTCCACATGGTCTATGGCTTCAAAGGGTAGATCCTGAAGCGTCTGCATGCCGGAAATTCTTTTGCCATTCAGCAAGGTTACAGGGCCGTTGCCACCCGTTCCGCGTCCGGAGCGGGTTTCGGGTGAAATGGCCGTCAGCAGGTCTGAGGCGGAATCGACCCCATAGGCACGGATTTCATCAGCCTGAATTTGCATCACTGGTTTCAGGTGCCCCAGCGCCTCGCCGCGTGCCTTATGCCCGACAACATCAATATTTTCAGCTTTTGGGCTGGACGTCGGTTGGCTACTAGCGGAAGTCGTGCTGGTGCTGGTGCTGGTGCTGGTGCTGGTGCTGGTGCTGGTGCTGGTGCTGG
>NZ_CALLXM010000143.1 GCF_937875265.1 uncultured Acetobacter sp.
CAGTTGCAGGCGCTTCCATGTGGACCATGTGGTGCTGCGCCTGCTGTGCACCTATATGGGGCCGGGCGTGCAGTGGCGTCTGGCAGAGCAGGGGGATGAGGCTCCGGTGTATCAGGCAGAGGCAGGGGAGGTGGCTTTGCTGAAAGGCGGTTGTTATCCCGGCTGGCAGCCGGAGGGAGCGGTACAGCATCGCTCTCCGCCGCTCTCCTCTCTGGCCGTGCCGACCACGCGCCTGCTGCTCACACTGGACGCCCCGCAGGCCTGCGGGATGACAGAGAACCAGCGACGGATTGTGCGGGCTTAGCCCTTTTTTGCGGAAGCAGGGCAGCTTTCACCGTTAATGGTACTCGCCCCGTGGGCGCTAAACCAGACAGTGCCGTTTGAAACCATGGCCTGCTCATGATGCACAAACATCTCATGTGGAACGGCCTGCCGGATGCGGGTGAGAGTGCAAGGCGTGAAAATCCGGGACCATGATGCGGAAAGTGCCGCAGGATTTTTGATAATGAGGCGCGGCGTAATGTTAACAGTAAGAGGCCAGGAAACAAATTTTGCAGTTTGTGCTTTATTGCCGCTGAGCACGCTGCGAAGAAAGCCCTGCACCATGGCCTCAAAAGCCGCAGGGAGAGCGTTGGTCACATCCTCATAAAGAGCGCCGGGTGAGAGGTGGTCGCTGGAATCCAGATTGAGCGTCACAGGATAGGTCTTTTTGCCATCTGTCCATGTTCCGGTCAGTGCTGTGGATGTGTAAAAACTAAGTGGCACGCGCGCGTTTTTGTCATTCGTTTCAAAATGCAGGGTGAAGCGACCTCCGCCCGGTTCAGTCAGCACAGCCTGCGCTCCGGAGAACTGACCAGACAGGGGAATGTCCACAAGGGTCTTCACGTAGAAATAATGCGCCCCTGCCAGTGTCTGGTCAGGAAGAACAGAAAACGTTGCCCCAATGGGATACGGCCCCAGAGTGCCAGACAGGCGGTAATTTTCAGGCACAGGCACAGGCACAGGCACAGGCACAGAGTGGGGTTGGGGCGGCGTCTGCGTAGCGGGAAGTTCTGTGTCCGGAGCGCGACCGGATATCTGGTCTGATGTGCTCGCAACCGGGTTGGCTACTGAGGCAGGGAGTGGTGCAGGCGTTGCCGGGAGTGTGGCGGCATCAGCCGCAGAGGGCGGAGCAGGGGCTGCACCAGTCGTAGCAGCGGGAAGGCAGCTGATAAGGGTAAAGGCCAGAAATCCTCTTTTTAACCATGTCATTTTCTGGTCCTTCCGTAAGGGGTGCGGTGTTGTGTTTGAAGCATAGCGACAAATGGGCGGCTGTGCAGCCTGCGGGGGTGCGGTATGGTGCCACAGAGGCAAAGACGATGCCGCACAGGAGTAAGAGTGATTATGGTATGCGAACAGTGCGGAGCGGTATTCCGCTGCACAGCAGATGCCGGGTGCTGGTGTATGCAAACCCCGCATGATGTTCCTCTGCCAGCAGATGCGGCGGCGCGTTGCCTGTGTCCGGCCTGCCTTGAAGCCCTGATCCGGGACCATCATAGCCGGTCATCCTCTCCTGCGAGGTAGGCCAGAAGCACAGCACTTCTGGCCTGTTGCGAGGTGCATTATGTCTTCAGTGCTTTTGCGGCCTGAGAAATAAAGTCATAAACAGCTTTGCTGAAGGGGGCACAGTGCTCCTCTGTTTTCCACTGGTCCATTTCAGAATACATTTTAGCGGCACGGCCCCATTGTTCCGGCCCCAGGGCCTGCACCATTGGGGATTGTAAGGTCAGCCAGTCCTGAGCAAGTGTTTTTGCCGCCGGGTCTGTCGGGATCGTACCGTTTTTAATCGCAGTTTCAATGCGCACGATGAGAGTTTCCCACTGCTTCTGATATGCTGTTTGTTTATCCTGCGGGAAAAAGGTTTTGCTGGTTTTTTCCCATCGTTGCTGATCAGCCTGGGTGAAATAGTGATCCAGCACGGGTTGCATCGCTTTTTGTGTCATGAGGTGTTGTCCTTCACGGATCAGGTTGCAAAGCCCTTCAACATCCAGAAACGTCTTTCCCCCCAGCATTGCGCGTGCTTCTTTCAAGCCTGCAAGCAGGCGTGTTATGGCGGCTTTTTGCTGGGTGAGGCATGTAATCTGGACGTCAAGCAGGGCTCCGGGGTCAAGTGTCTGGCTCTGGATAATCCGGGCAATGTCACCCAGCCTGTAGCCAGCGCGCTTGAGGAGCAGAACTCTGGAAAGCTGATGCACATGCTCTTCACTGTATACACGCCGCCCGGCTTCTGTCCGTGCTGGGTGGATAAGTCCATGTGTCTCCAGATGGCGCAGACTGCGGAGGGAAATTCCGCAGGCCTGAGCCACCTCTCCGATCGATAGCAACTGTCCCATATCTGCTCCTTTTGAGACCCAGATCCCATAAGCGATGCTGACATAGTGTCAGGAGCAAGCAGAAAATACAGGTTTTGAAGGTCTGTAAGAAGATTTGTCTGTGGTGGCCTTAGGATGAATACATATATATTGAAAATGTGAAAAACTGATTTTCAATATAAAATAGAATAATAAAATGTTTTCAAAAGGTCTGATACAGGATGGCATGTGGTGAATGCATTGCCGTTGCGCAGTATCAGGGCATAGGAATTTGATACAGATCAAGGGACACATCTCTAAAGGTGACGACAATGCCTCGGACAGCACAGGCACGGCACATAAGCCGCCTGTTTTACTGAAAGACACACTGATGACTGCCAAAACAAACAAAAGTGTTGAAATTGCCGGAACCCACTATGAAATGCTGGGCACCATGAATGATGGCGACTGCAAGGTCCGCCTGAAAAACTCTAAAGGAGAGGTTGTGGAAATGACCTGTGATTCCTTTATTGATCAGCTGAACAACGGCACTGCCCGCTACCTGTAAGCTCTTCTGCTAAGGCGATTTTCTAATACCCTTCAGGTGCAGCAGGCCGAAGGGAGCCGGGAGGTAAGGTTTTGGGTGCTGCCTGGCGCAGGCCCGGCTTTGTCGGCCCATAAACAGGCGGCCCGGAAGCGGGAGCCAAAGCAGGATCATCAGGTGTGCAACCGCTGGCGGACAGGGTTTGCGCCAGAGAGGCCTGAAAAACAGAAACGCCCCCTGCGGTTTTTGACCGGAGGGGGCGTTGTCATATGGTGCCGTCCATCTGTGTCTGGCGCCTGATCAATCCATCCGCACAGAGGGGCGGACAAAGCGGTCAAGCCAGTCGGTCAGGCAGGCAATGGCTCCACGCGGGAAGCCGTAGAGTTCAAACTGATGCTGGCGGTATAGAGCCGTATGGCCAAGGCGGGCGCTTAGTCCGTTCAGTGCGCCGCCCCCAAAGGTCTTGCCGTCAGCAAAAGCCCCCCAGCCGTTATAGCTGCCAAGGGCCACAATCGCGCCTTTGTTGTTGAATTTGAACGGCGGCACGGGTGTCTGGTTCAAAATCCATTGTGGCAGGTGTTTGGCCAGATGGTGGGCTTCCTGCCGGGCAACCTGTGCCGTGGGGGGCAGAGGGCTTTCTGCAATAAAGGAACAGTCACCCACAGCAAAAATCCGCTCATCCTGCGTGGTCTGCAAAGAGGGTGTGACGACAAGCTGACCGCCACGGCCACATTCCAGACCATCCATCTCCCGTGTGACATCGGGAGCTTTCACTCCTGCGGCCCAGACGCGGAACTGTGCATCCACACGGGATCCGTCTTTAAGGATAAAGCCTTTTTCATCCGCACTGCTGACCATAGCGCCGGTCCGCACGGAAATGTTCAGGGCTTCAAGCTGCTTACGGGCTTCTTCAGACACCTTTTCCGGGAAGGACGGCAGGATACGCGGCCCTGCTTCCAGCAACGTGACGCGCATTTCCGGTGTTTGGGGTGTGAAGTTGTAAAGGGAGCCGATATCAAGCGCCTTGTGCAACTCTGCGGCAAGCTGCACCCCGGTGGCGCCACCGCCTACAATGGCAATATCCATCGGCGTGCCGCGCCCGTAGGCTTGCAGAACGGCATTGCGGAAGCGTTCATTAAAGTTGTTGGCTTCCACCACATTATCCAGAAAAATGCAGTGATCTTTTACGCCGGGCGTGCCGAAATCATTCGCGCGGCTGCCAATGGCAAAAATCAGTGCATCATAATCCAGATGCCGTTCTTCCAGAATCACCTCATCTTCGTCCTGCTCTGTCAGCGGGGCGAGGGTCAGCCTGCGGGCGGTGCGGTCCAGATTTGAAATTTCCCCATAGCAGAAGCGAAAGCCGTGCCCTGCTGCGTGGGAGACAAAGGTAATGCGGTCATTTTCATTGCGAGCGGTGCCAGCGGCAAAGCAGTGGAGCATGGGTTTCCAGACATGGCTGAATCCTTTGTCCACCAGGGTGATATCCAGCTTGCCTGAACGGCCCATGCTGTTTCCCAACCGTGTGGCGAGTGCCAGGCCAGCAATCCCACCCCCTATAATTACCAACCGAAACCGATCACTCATAACGTCATTATCCTTTCGTGTTCCGCAAGTATCGGCGGCGGAACAAAACTGCGCAACACACTGCCTGTTGAGGTCACGCAATTGTCTTTATGCAGGCTGGCCTGCTTAGCCTGCGGAAAGGTCCACAAGGCCGATCAGCCCGTCTTCCGTTCCAAAACCCAGCAGGCATCCATCTGCACTGTAAGACAGCGCGCTGATGGCGCTTTCCCCGCCCAGACAGACCGGAAGAACCCGTTGCGATTCCGGTTCGATCATAATGACAGATCCATCCGCAAAGCCAGCGGCCAGAATTTCCCGCTCCGGGTTGTAGGCCACGCGGGTGCACAGCGCACCGCCCATTCCCGGCAGTTCTACAGGGGGTTTGCCCATTGGCCCGCCACCAAAGAACGGCCAGAGCACCACAACATCTGCGCCGCTTGTAGCCAGCCATTTTCCCGTGCGGGAGAACGACATGGAGCGCACTTTGGTCGCGTAACCGCTCATGCGGATATTGTGCCCGTCTGACAGCCGCCAGCCATGCAGGTCATTATCCTGCATGGAGGTAATCAGGGCTTCTCCTGCCGGGTGGATTGCAATGCCGGTATGGCTGCCTTTCCATTCAAGCGGGCGCACGTTGTCACTTTTGGACTGCGTGAACCACACGGAGGCCCCGTTATAGTGTGAGGCAGCAATGCGTTTGCCTTTGGCATCAAACACAATGCCGGTCACGGAGGAGGGGTGCTCCAGCGTTTTCAGCACAGTCTGGCCCCCGCCATCACGCAGCTCCACCTCTTTGCCAGACGCACTGGCAATGTAGGCCGTCTTGGCATCTACATGAGAAATGACGTGCTCTATCCAGCGGCGGCTTTTGCCCAGTTCCTCAATTTCCCCGTGCATGTTCAGGCGGCACAGGCGGCCATCATCACCGCCGGTCAGGAAGCCTGCGGGGTCTGTGTCCGGGGCCAGAGCAAGGGCTGCGCCATCATGCACGGCATAGGTAGCCCAGCTTGCAGGCTGCGCCAGATCCGAGCGGTGGGCGACAATCACGTCGCCTTCCGCTGTGGTAAAGGCAAAACGCAGATTATCGCGTGAGGCTGCACAGGCCGTAATATGGCCTTCAACTGTGCGGGATGCCCCACGCTTTTCAATCAGCCCGCGGAGTGTGTTGGGAATGCTCATGCGACAGCGCAGCTTTCAAACCCGCGCCGAAGCTGGGGCCGGTTGAGGTTGCGACCAATAAAGACAAGCCGGGATTCCCGTGCTTCGCCCTCTTTCCACGGGCCAATGGCATTGCCATCCGCCATCATATGGACGGCCTGGAAAGCAAAGCGCTCAGGCTGGCCTTCAAAATTCAGAATGCCTTTGGTGCGGAGAATGTCAGCCCCTTTTTCCTGAAGTAGCGCGCCAATCCACATCTGAAACTTGCCAGCATCCAGCGGGGTCTTAAGGCTGAAGGAGAGGCTGTTCACGTCCTCTTCATGGTGGTGGTGCGTGTTTTCCAGAAAGTCCGGCATGGTGCTCAGGGTGCGCTGGAGGTCAAACCCGCCAACATCCATCACATCCGTCAGTTTCACATTGCCTTTCTGTGCTTTATGCACAGGCGCGAAGGCGTTGATCTTGCGGAGGGTGTCTTCCACCTCTTTCAGCTGCGCTTCATCCACCAGATCGGTCTTGTTGAGGATGATGACATCCGCAAAGGCAATCTGCGAGTGAGCTTCCGGGCTTTCCGTCAGTGTCTGGATGATGTTCAGGGCATCCACCACCGTGACGACAGCATCCAGCCGGGTTTTGGCGCGAACGTCTTCATCCGCAAAGAAGGTCTGTGCCACCGGGGCCGGGTCTGCCAGGCCGGTTGTCTCAATAATAATCCCGTCGAACTTGTTCCGGCGCTTCATCAGGCTGCCCAGAATACGGATAAGGTCCCCGCGTACGGTGCAGCAGATGCAGCCGTTGTTCATCTCGAACACTTCTTCATCAGCATCGACAACAAGATCGTTATCCACGCCGAGTTCACCGAATTCGTTAATGATCACAGCGTATTTACGGCCGTGTTCCGCCGTCAGGATATGGTTGAGCAGGGTGGTTTTCCCTGCGCCCAGAAAGCCCGTCAGCACCGTGACAGGTACCAGCGTCTCAGCAGGCTCGGAAGAGAGGGGCGCATCAGACATGAAGAAAGGCCTCCGTTAACGTGTGTTTGTGCCTCCTCATATAGGGGGCCGGAGCGCGGAGGGCCAGAGAAGGGCCAGAGAAGGAACCGGGAAGAGTGACCTGATATTTATTGGTCGTCAGCAGGTATGTGGAGCTGAACATTAAAAAAAGCAGTATATAATGTTTTTTATGACGGTTTTTTTAGCTGAGAAAAGCAAGTTTGTCCGAATGATGATTCGGAAATTTGTCATGGCGTGCGCGAGTCTGTTCGGGATTTTTTCAAAAAGCTATTATTTTATAAAATGAATATGAAATATAAAAAATATGATCCCCTTGATATAACTAAGGAAATTAAATTTTTACAAACACGAACGATATATTAACGCTATTTAACGAGTCTGGTGGACTTAATGATGATGTAATTACAGAAGGTTCAAAAACCCTGAGTTTCTCTGGGAATTTGAACGGAGAGTGACTTTCCCTATTCACTTTTTAAATAAAGTGAAGTTCTGGCGCGTTCAAAAAAGCAATTGGGAGGTTAAAAATGGCTATTTACAGTGGAAAAACTGCGTCAGGTCTTACCTATACTGCAACTTCTGTTACTCTTGGTGTGCCGTTTGTTGCAACGGTTACCGGATATAATGTCACGATTACGGACAGCTCCGGAAATGTTATTGAAAATCTAAAGAATCTATCGACAGGTTTAAATCTTTTGGGCGTTACTGTCTTGCCTACAGGTAATGTCGTGACGGGAAGTTCTGACATTACGATCTTGCTGGGTCTTGTCGGCGCAACATATGTTACTATTCCCGGAAGTACAGGTAGTATTAATATTGTTGCGAATGCGGCTAGTGGAAATACATATTATATTGGTGGCAACACAGATATTAATATTCCTTTGAATGTTTTGGCCTCCAACACGATCAATATTTATGGTGGCACTGCAACATTTTCCGGAAATCTGGTCGCTGGTCTGCTCACAGGCTCTACCATCAATATTGGCTATGGTGGAACCTATGCCGGGTCTGTTGGGCTCGTGAATATTCTCGGTGGCTCAACTGTGAATTTTCAGACTGGTGGCGGCACGCTGATCTTGAATGCAGATAGTCAGGTGCTCAGCCTTCTGGCAAATAATGGTATTCAGGGTGTAACGTTCAATAATTATGATCCATCAATTGATACTATTGAAATTCAAAATACATCTGAGACAATTACCGGTTATACAATCAGCTCTGGTAATTCACAAAAAATTATTACTCTCTACAGTGGTTCAGTAAACAATGTTGTTGGTCAGTATGCAGTAAATACGGCTACAGGGGTATCCTTGCCTGATGGCACCTATGATAGTGTTAACAGTCAGGATGCTACGTTAAACCCACTGCAGATTACCTATGCTAGTGGCAATGCTTATATCGGTGCCTGCTTCCTTGCCGGTTCCATGATCAACACCCCGGATGGTGCTTGCGCGGTAGAAGAGCTGGCTGTGGGTGACAGCGTTCTGGTGTTTGAAAAAGACCAGTCTGTTTCCCGTCAGATTGTGTGGACAGGCAGAGCCACAGCCCATGTTAAATCTCACCTGCCGGATGATGAAGCCGGATACCCTGTCCGTATTCTAAAAAATGCTATCAGTTCAGGTGTTCCGAGCCGCGATCTGCTGGTAACCCCGGAACATTGCCTGTATTTTGAAGGGAACTTTATCCCGGCGCGCATGTTGGTGAATGGTCGCTCCATTCAGTTTGACCGGAGTGTGACGACATACGAATATTATCACGTTGAGACAGCACAGCATTCTGTGATTATGGCTAATGCCATGCTGACAGAAAGCTATCTTGATACCGGCAACCGCAGCAGTTTCCGCCCTTATGGCAATGTTGCGCGTATTGGCGCTGGTGTTGTGCAAAGCTGGGCAGAGGATGCAGCTGCTCCGCTTATGGTGGCGCGGCACGGGGTGGAGCCTGTTTACCGTCAGATTGAAGCGCGTGCAAAAGCTATGGATGTGCCGGTGGTGGCAGCTTCGCCCACACTGACAGAAGAGGCCGACCTGCATCTTGTGACTGAAAAAGGGCAGATCCTGCGCAAGGTACGCATGGCACATGGCCATGCCGTGTTCATGGTTCCTGGATACGTGCAGGCGGTAAGGCTTGTCTCCCGCACCAGTCGCCCGAGCGATGTGCAGGGGGCTTTTGTGGATGATCGTCGTGCTCTTGGGGTGCGCGTAGGGCAGGTGACCTTCCAGACAGCCGGAACAGTCCTGCATATTACTGACCACCTGACTGATGCCACGCTTTCTGGCTGGGCTGAAGCAGAGGCAGGCCAGGGGCGTTGGACACAGGGGAATGCTCTCCTGAGGCTGACGCAGAATAAGCCTGAATCTTTTGGAATGCTGAGTGTTCGCATTCTGGATGGTGGGCCGTATCTGGTGCAGGAGAGTGCGGGCGAAGTCCTTATAGCTCAGGGATAAACAGTCTCACTGTTTTAAGGTTTGATAACAGGAAAGGCCCGGTAGAAATGCCGGGCCTTTTTTGTGACGTATTTTCTAAAGAAATTAATAAGTAATTAAATGATTTTATTTAAATAACAGAGTCGTTTCTGGGGGTGTTTTTTAAGAAAGATTAAAATATGACCGATTATGTGAATGGCTCAGGGGTCGTTTACTCGATTGTCCCCAGCACGTTTCTGGGGGTGGTGACGTCCTACGCCGTCAAGATAACCGACCCGGACGGGGCGGTGACCGATCTGGGTAAAATAAATCCAGGGCAGGTAATGACAAAAGATGGCGGAACGCTCTCTATTGTTTCTATTCTGGGCATTGGAGGAAGGACATATGTTGTTCCTCCAGGGGTGACGGGTTCAGTCAACACCCTGCTTTCTGCTCTGACGGGCGTGACGGTGTATGTGGGTGGCACGGCCACTATTAATACAGATGTTTCTGCTCTGAGCGGCGTGACTGTCAACGTGGACGGAGGCACGGCTACACTGGGCAGTAATGTGGTGCTGGGCGCGCTGTCTGGCTCTACCATCAACCTGACCAATGGCGGAACATTCAGCAATGGTGGCGGGCTTATTGGGCTTTTAACGGGCTCTACCATCAATTTTGGCACTGGTGGCGGCACATTTGTAGCAAATGCTGGCGGAGCACTGCTTGACCTGTCTTCTACCACTATCAAGGGGTTTGATGCCGCAAAAGATTATATTTCTTTTGAAAACCTGTCTGCTGCACCCTCAACATATTCTATCAGCAATTCTTCAGGTGCGCAGGTCATTACAGTATTTGGTGCCGATGGAACGAAAATCGCGGATGTAACTGTTTCCGGGCAGAATTTTACCATAGGGACTTATTCTTCAAATGGAATTGGTCCTCTGACCGTCTCCAGTGATGGTGCCTCGCTCAGTATTGAGGCTGTAGGTTCAGTTTGCTTCCTGCCCGGAACGCTTCTGCGCACGCCTAATGGCGATGTGGCAGTTGAAGATATTCAGGTCGGTGACAGTCTTATTACGTTTGAAAATAACAAACATATCGCGCGGGCAGTAGTCTGGGTTGGGTTTCAGCGTGCGGAAGTGCGCCCCGGTCTGGCGCTGGATGAAGCGGGCTGGCCCGTGCGTATCCGGCAGGGCGCTCTTGCAGAAAATGTTCCGAGCAAGGATCTGCTGATTACGCCAGAACATTGCCTGTATTTTGACGGGCAGTTTGTGCCTGCGCGGATGCTGGTGAATGGTGAGAGCATTTTCTATGATCAAACCATCCGTGCCTACACCTACTACCATGTGGAAACCGAGCAGCATGCGGTGATCATGGCAGATGGCACGCTGACGGAAAGCTATCTGGATACAGGCAACCGCCGGGCCTTTCATCAGGCCGGGTCTGTGGTGCGTATTCCGGGTCTGGCGCGGTGCTGGGCAGAGGATGCCGCGGCTCCGCTGGTCACAGCGCGTGAGGTTGTGGAACCACTGCACCGGCGTCTGGCCGAGCGGGCAAACCTGCTGCGTGGCGCTGAGGGTGTGTCTTCTGACGTGGTGGATGACTCTGCCGAGGCTCCGGTCTTTACAGCAGAGGCTGACCTCCGTCTGGTCACGGAAGATGGTACGGTGCTGAGAAAAGCGCGGGCACATAACGGGCATGTTGTTTTCATGGTGCCACCGCATGTGCGGGCCGTGCGGTTTGTCTCCCGCGCCAGCCGCCCGTGTGATGTGCTGGGTGCGTTTGTTGATGACCGGCGCGCACTGGGCGTTCTGA
>NZ_CALLXM010000144.1 GCF_937875265.1 uncultured Acetobacter sp.
GAGGGGCGTTGCTTCAAATGATGTCACTGCCGCTGTTGCGGGGTCCAGATGGCAGGCCCAGTGAAACGCCGTCCAGTTCATGGCATTCGCAGCCTGCCGGAATTGCCCCCGCCCCTTTAATAAGGAAGGGCTGACCAGCACCTGACTGTCTGGCTTATCATCCTGCAAAAAGAAGCGATCCCCCGCCCCCAGCTTTTCGAGCGGTGGACGTGCAGCGCTCTCGCAGAGAAAGGTCGTCAGTTTCCAAACCAGACTCTGGTTTTGCACAGCAGCCCGATCCTGCGGGTTCTGAATGGCGGCAATCTGCCGGTTTATGCTGTCCATTTCTGCTTGAGACGGACGCACCTCATCAACCCCGGTCGCAAAAGCGGGAGGGCAGAGCAAAAACGCGACTGCGCTCATCCCTGCCAATCCAGCCTTGTAAAAGCTTGATATCCTGCACATTTTTTGATGATGCGGGAGAGTTTGGAGCAGATCAAGCCATCATCCTGCCAGGGCTTGATTGCATTTTTCGCATTAAGTCGGAAAATAAGTCTTGAAATCTATCTTAAGATATTTATATCGTAAGACATGATGAAAACACAGAAACACGATCATCCCTCCCGTCACCCTCACCACGCAGCCGGACCGCGCTCCGGGCGTCACGGCCCAGGCCGGGGCTTTGGACGCGGCTTTGGTGATGGCTTTGGCCGTGGGCCCGGCGGAGGAGACTTCCCCAAGGGCCGCAAGCTTAGCTCGGAAGAACTTCAGCTCATTCTCCTTGCCCTGCTGGCTGAACAGCCTGCGCATGGGTACGAACTTATCCGCCTGCTGGAAGAAAAATCCGGCGGCTTCTATGCCCCCAGCCCAGGTATGGTCTACCCGGCCCTCACCTATCTGGAAGAAATTGGCCACACATCCGTCACGCAGCAAGGTAACCGCAAGCTTTACAGCCTGACAGACGAAGGCCGTGCTTTTCTGGAACAGAACCGAGAACACGCAGACCGTATTCTGGAAACACTGGCCCGTATTGGCAGCCGTATGAGTGAAGTGCGGGACGCTTTTGCCGGGGTCAACGCCATTGACCCGCAGGCGGCCGATGCACTGCATCAGGCGCGCCATGCGCTCAAACTGGCCATGATGCGCAAACGGGGCTGCTCCCCGGAAGAACTTCAGCGCATCACACGTATCCTCAACACAGCGGCTGAGGACATTTTGAAAACGCCAGACTGAGTGTCCGACGCTTTCTCAACCTGTCAGGCGCGGATTAGTCCGCTGCCTGACGGCGTGGTGCTGCAAAAAAGAGTTTCCAGCACACACCGCCAATCAGCCCGCCCAGAAGCGGCGCGGCCCTAAAGAGCTGAAGCAGAGAGTGCGGGATATCGACTGTTAAACCATCCCTTTTCTGCTTTTTTCTGGCATTATTGTCTCATGAAACAGTATTCCGCCGCCCAGACACGCGATGCCCTTCCCTTTCCGGCACTGGTTGAGGCTCTGGCCCGCACAGCGCGGGAGTATGCTGAAGGCGCTATTTTGTGCCCCGAACGCAGCGTTGTGCCCGCCCCCGGCAGCTCCACACTTCTGATGACCATGCCATCGGTCAGCCAGAAACTGCTGGTGACCAAACTTCTGACAATCTGCCCTGGCAATGTGGGCACAGACCGCCCCACAATTCAGGGGCAGGTTACGTGCGCCAGAGCCCAAACGGGTGAGCTGCTTTTTTCACTGGATGGACCGACCGTGACCATGCGCCGCACCTCGGCCATCAGTCTACTGGGCGTCCGGCTTCTGGCCCGTGGTCCTGTGCGCCGCGTTCTGATGATTGGCACCGGCACACAGGCCCGCGCACATTGCGAGGCCTTTGCCGCTTTGTATCCTGACATCACACTTGTTGTGCGTGCCCGCACGCCAGACCGGGCAATAGCGTTCTGCCAGCAGCAGGCCGACCTGCCTCTGGAGATCAGGCCGGAACAGCCGCACGAAGAGCATTTTGATGTGGTTGTGACTGTAACCAGCAGCCGCGCCATTCTGTATGACGGCCCACCGGACCCGAAGTGTCTGGTTATTGGTGTTGGCGCGTTCCAGCCTGACATGATTGAAGTCGGACCACAGATCGTGCGGAACAGCACCGTATATGTGGATGATGTCGCCGGTGCCCCGAGTGAGGCCGGAGACCTTATTCAGGCAGGCGTCAACTGGACCGATGTGCAGGCACTGGCCTCCGCCCTGCACACTCCACCACCCAAGGGCCAGCCCGTCTTTTTCAAATCCGTAGGGTGTGCTGCATGGGATCTGGCCGCCTGCCGGGTGCTGACGGAATAAAACCCGACAGCATTACGGCACCAGAGATTTGACCAGCGCCCGCAGCGCTTTCTGCGCGGCTTTGGTGCCCCATTCTTTCAGCAGCTTACGTGTCCGGTCCTGTTTGGCCAGCGCATACGGGCTTTCCCGAATGGGCGGCATGGCCGCAACATGGTCCTTCAAAGAGGCCGGTAACGCCGGAAACGGATCGATGTTCACCAGTTGGATAAGCGTTGCCACACTCGTAATCCGGCAGGAGGGATGCGCGGTATTCAGGCAGACATAAGCCCCCGTGCCATTTCCCGCCGGGTCATACACCGCCTTCCACGTTACCGCCGGGACGGGAATATGGTGCGAACCAATAGTTCGAAACTGGTCCGGGTCATATCCCGGCCCTGTCACCACAAAAATCTCCCCTTCCTCCCGCGCCCAGCCACGCACAGCACTCTCCACGCCCTCCCAGGGGCCGCGATTGAGTTCGGGGGTTTGTGGCACGATGTTGGACAGTAGAAAGCTCTCCTTCTGGGCGGTCGCCCCGGCCTCATCCCCACTGGGTGTCATATGCCCCCTGTCATAATGGGAGCGGGTATAATCGGCAGAAAGCGCCTGCATGCTGGAGGGCAGACGTGTGTCTGGCTGAAAATTGTCATGCCGCTGCATTTTGTCAGCAATTTCCAGATTTTCTTCGGTCAGATCTTCAGCCGACCAAAGCGGCCCATGCGTCTGTTCTGAAGCCAGCACGGCATACTGGTCATTGCACAGCATAACCGTCCCACTCCGGGCAGTTTCAGATAAAACGGCAGGCGGCAGACCTTTTGCAAACAGATCCGGGCAGGTTTCGGCCATTGCTGCGGGAGACAGGCACAGCAGCCCCGCAACACCCCAAAGAACTTTCAGCACGTCTCTCCTAAACCCGGCTTGTAAAGCGGTCTGTTGCTTTTATGGAGCTGATGGTCAGCTCAACATCTCGCCGGTAAATCTGTTCACGCAGGAACGTCTCTTCCTCCTCCTGCTTTTCAGGGGGAAGATCAATAAACCACGCCTTGGGCCGCCCATCCATGCCATCATTCCAGCGATAGCCGCGCACCTTCAGCAGATCCTTACTTTCAAAGGGGGCCTGTGTTGCCCAGATGCGCACCCAGGCTGCACGGGCACGGTCCAGAAGGTAGGACAAAGCGGTTCGCCCTTCCGGAAAGCCTCCATATCCCAGCAGTGCCAAGCTTGCCAGACAGTCATCCGTGGCGCGATGGCCTTCAAAAAAGAACCCGGCCTGCGTTGCCAGATAGCCCAGTTTGCGACCTTCAAACCCGGCCTCATCCCACGGCACATCCGCCATGGAGCAGGCCCACGGCTTTGCGGCAAACATGGGACAGAACGCTTCTATAAAGGGACGGTCGAACGCCGCATTATGCGCAATAACCAACGAGGCATCCGCGGCAAAACTAGCCACCTCTTCCGGCGCAATACTGTGCCCGGCCAGCATCTCCTGCGTCAGGCCGGTCAATTCCGTCACGCGCTGCGGGACGGGCACGGATGGCTCACGCAAACGGCTGAACGCTGGCAGCACACCCAGCAGGCCACCATCCAGCGTATAGGCAAATGGCACCATGCCGATTTCAATAATTTCATCCAGCGCTGCGTCCAGCCCGGTTGTTTCAAGGTCCAGAAACAGACCTTTCCGCACCCTGCGCCCTTCCGGCATGGCCTCCAGCCAATGGGGCCTCAGGCGGCGCAACACACGATAGTCACCTGAGTGCTCAAGTGTTTTAGCAAGATTTTCCAAAGACACCTCAGCCCTCCATGTGAGCAACTTAGGCAGCGTTGCACGCAGAGGCCAGAGAATTTATCCTGTAGTGGCATAGAGAACAGACTGCACCACCACAGGATTAAAGCGGCTAAAGCATCCTGAGCGATCAGGATGCTTTAATTTTGGCGATCCACTGATCAACCAGATCAGACATCAGATCCAGCGGCATGGCGCCATTCCCCAGAATGACATCATGAAACGCCTTGATATCAAACTTGGTACCAAGCTCTGTTTTGGCTTTTTCACGCAGCCTCAGAATGGTCTGCTGGCCCAACATGTATCCCAGCGCCTGCCCCGGCCATGCAACATACCGGTCTGTTTCAGCCTGCATGTCCGGCTCACTGGTAGGCGGATGAGCGTGGAAGAAGTCGCTCATCTGCTGGCGGGTCCAGTGTTTGTAATGCACACCGGTATCCAGAACCAGACGATCAGCCCGCAGCAAGGCTCCGTTCAGGCGGCCATAATCACTGTAGAGATCCTGATAAAAACCAAGCTCTTTCCCCAGCCCTTCAGCATAGAGCGCCCAGCCTTCCACGTAGGAATTATAAGCCCCCTGCTGGCGGAAAGCTGGCAGCGGCATATCCTGCGCCAGAGAGATCTGGAAATGGTGCCCCGGCACGCCCTCATGGTACGCCGTGTCTTCAATGGTATAGAGGTCGCGCTTGTCGTAATCACCCGTGTTGACAAACACGATGCCCGGACGGGAGCCATCCGGCGTACCCTGATGGTATTCCGCCCCGGCTGCGTCCGCTTCGCGGTACGCCTCAACAGACCGGACTTCCAGCTTTGTCTTGGGAATCTTGTTGAAAATGCGCGGCAAAGCGGGCCACATCTGCGCAATATAAGCCCGATATTTCCCCAGAATTTCTTCACGAGATTTGGCATAAAGCTTCGGGTCATGGTCCACGGAAGCGCGCAATGCCGCCAGATCTGCAAAGCCGAGCTTATGCGCAATATCGGTCATCTGCCCTTCAATCAGACTAACCTGCTTCAGGCCAAGCTGATGGATCTCTTCCGGTGCCATGGGGCTGGTTGTCTGCACCCGGATGGCATAGCGGTACAGGGCATCGCCGTTCGGCAGGGACCAGATGCCTTCATTCTCCCGGCCATGCGGGACGTAATCTGTTTTTACAAACTGTGCGAAGCTGGCAAAAGCTGGCCGGACTTCTGTGTCAACAGCCTTCAGAATAGCCTGCTTCAGGCGGGCCTGCTGCGCGTGCGTAATGCCTTTAGGGAAACTTTCCACCGGCTGGCCGAACACGTTTTTAACACCGGCGGGCTGAGCAACCTGCTGCAACTGCGTCACCACTTTTTCAAGCAGATAGCGCGGCGGCACCAGACCGTCTTTCATTCCCTGCTGCGCCAGAACCTTCAACTGCGCCAGCACTGTGGGCAGAGCATGCAGGCGGTCCAGATAATCCTGATACTGATCTGCCGTTTCAAACGGAATGGATGAGACAAAGCCGGGCAGCATCAGCTGCACGCCCTGCACCTGATCAATCGGCATTTCATAGGTTTTGAGTTTGATGCCGTCCAGCTTGTCCTGAAGCTGACGGATCATCATCGCACGGCTGATCTGCTCCTGCCCGTTCAGGGTCGCAGGATCAACAGATTCAAAGCGCTTCAAAAACCATGATGCTGTGACTTTATCTCTTGCAATCTGCTCAAGAGAATAATCAGTCCACGCCTTGTTGTACCGATAGTCACCAATGGTTGTTGCAAGCTCGGGGGAGGACCGCAGCTGATACTGCCATTCTTCATCCAGAAGAGCAGCAAAAGCCGTGCTCGCAGAAGCTGCGGCCGGAGTAGCCTGCGTCGCTTTTTCCGGAGCGGAGGCTGCGAGTGCCGTGCTGCTGGCCAGCACACAGGCCAACCCTAAACCTGCCAGACGATATCGTGGAAACACGGTCATACTCTCCCTGCAAATCATACAAACAATTATGCCTGGCACAGGGCCAGGCATAATCACGTCGTCTCGTATCTTTAAGTCGTTCCGAATTTCATTTCAAATCAGAACTGAACACCGGCCTGAAGGAAGACATAGCGCCCGATAATTTCATCGGAATACATTGCCAGAGCCGTGTTGGTGCCGCCATCGGGCACAAACGGGGGCTTCTTGTCCAGAATGTTGTTCACGCCACCTTCAAAGTTCCAGCGACCCATACGATAGCTGGCCGTTACGTCATGAGAGAAGATACCCGGCACTTTGCAGTAAACATAAGCCTTGCAGGACACATCGCTTGAACCGTCGGTAAACTTCATACCGCCAGTGTAGTGCATCATGTAACGCAGGCTGAAGTCGTTATGGTGCCATGTAACCGTCGCATAATCACGCACACGGGGCATACCGTAACCGCTTTGATAGAACAGACGCCCAGCATAGTTGTTCCACTGGCCATTCGGCTCGTTCTGCTGCAGGTAACCCACCAGCTGCTGGAAGTTGTTTTCCAGAGTGAAGGAATCCTGCGGCGTAACCTGAATATGGTAGCTCAGGTCAAAGTCGATACCGTTCGTGCGCAGACCGCCAACGTTGGCATACAGATCGCTCACCTGCGTCAGCTGCCCGGCGGTGGAGCGCTGCTGCACCTGAGAGCAATAGGACGGGTCAGCCCCGGTGTAGCACTGGTCAGCCACATACTGCACAGGCAGCGTGCTGATCATGTGCTGCACGGTGTAGTGCCAGTATTCAACAGATGCCATCAACCCCGGAATCCAACGCGGCGTGAGAACCGTGCCAACCGTATACGTACGGCCGATTTCCGGCTGAAGGTTCGGGTTACCGCCCGTCAGTGTGGGGATCTGCCCGCTGTTGACGTTCACGAAGTTGGCAGGATTAACACCCTGAGAAAGACACTTGGACGTAACCGCAGCACTGGCTGCACCATAACTGCCAGCCTGTGCACAGGGGTCCGTGCCCGGGTTGTAGGAGATGGACTGACCACCAAACAGTTCAGACATGTTCGGCGCACGGAAGGACGTACCCAGCGTGGCGCGGAAACGAATGTCCTGCACAGGTGCCCAGTTGATACCCACTTTCCAGTTTTCAGCACTGCCAAACGTGTTGTAGCGCGAATACCGGCCCTGAGCGTCAATCGTCAGATCTTTAGCAAGAAATGCATTCTGGAGCAGCGGAATTTTGCCTTCCAGATACACTTCCGTCACGTTGTAGCCACCGCCTGTATAGGTAGCGCCACCGCCCAGGTCACCATTGGCAGCCAGCGCATCCGGCGTGTAGCTCGCCTGTTCGCTACGGTGTTCAACACCACCTGCAATCCCGATGTTCCCGCCGTGTTCATACGGCAGTTTAACAACGTTATTGTTAAAGACGCGGAAGTTGAAGTCACGCATCTGGTAGTAGCTGTGATCGTTCTGGGTATAGCCAATATAATCCTTTGCCTGCTGGGACAGCGGAGCAAACGGGTTGATCAGCGTACAACCGGGGGACGATGTGCAGACAGAAGGGTTATACACCACAGCACTGTTCGGGTCAGAAGGGTCAACCTGCTGCGTACCGAGGACGTTCATCGCATTGCGATAGTTCGTCATGTTGTCGGTGGTCATGGTCGCAACGGAAGAGCCATACGTCATGGACGCATCGTACTGCCAGTTGCCGATAATCTGCCCCTTCATGCCGCCGATGACCTGATAGGTATCGACACCTTCCTTGTATTCACGGTTACCGATATCGGCCATCCGCTTATACATGGAAACATCTTCACCCCATGTGTTGTTGGGGTTACCAGCCGGCAGGATCCAGGACGTGCTGAGGCTGGACGGATAAGACGCACCAGTCAGCGGGTTCGGCGCCATCTCGTTCATGGCATCCTTGTGGGTATACCGAACGTTGGAATAGAGCTGAAAATGCTTATTGATGTCGTAATGCATATCCCCGGACAAGTTCCCGCTCTGCAGGAAGTTGGTCATGGAAGCATCACGCGCAAAGTTGTAACGGTCAGAGTTGCTGAAGGAGTGAAAGCCGTTTGCGCCGCCGCCCGTGTTGTTGCTCACGAGGTTGGTCGTGCTGCCATCAGCGTTCGGTACCATCACACGCGTCGCGGTAGAAACCGAGCTGCCGTAAGGAATAGCATCCCCCGGAGCAACGTTTGCATTCCACGGCTTGCTGGACCACTGGCGGTCACGCTGGTAGATGGGGCTCGTGGTCATATACTGGCCGAAAAGGCTGATATTCCCGCGGTCATGGTCAAAGTTAAAGCCTTTAAAGGCTGAAATTTTGCCAGACTGGCCATCACCATAACTGCTGATCCCGCCGCGCACCTGGATGCTGCCGGTTGTCAGGTTATGCTTGAGCTTGATGTTGATAACGCCGGAGACTGCGTCCGCACCATACAGCTCGGAGCCACCGTCTTTCAGGATTTCTACAGAGGCAATCTGATCCACCGGAACAGAGTTCAGATCCACGCAGGAGCTGCCCTGCCCCATGGTTTCAACCTGACGCTTGCCATCCACAAGCACCAGCACGCGGCTGGGGCCGAGGTTACGCAAATCGGGGCAGGACATGCCCAACCCACCATTGGTTGTTGTATTACCTGCCCCCTGAGAGCCCATGGAGGGCAGACGCTGCAGATAATCACCCAGTGTAACAGCAGAAGTCTGCTGAATTTCCCTGGCGCTGATGATCTGAACGGGGTTAGGGTCCTGATTTTTACCAGAAGACAGAGCTGAACCAGTTACGGTAAGCACTTCCGGCTGTGCTGCGGCACTCTTCGCTGTGCTGCGCACAACGCGGGCTGACTCGTTTTTCTTCTTCACAGACGCAGCAGTGGAATGTTCCTGACGCGGTGACGGCTCAGCTGTGGCAGCCACAGACTGAGCGTAGGCACTGGACCCAATCGACAGGGACAATGACGACGAAAAAGCGAGGAGCGTGAGGCGATGGGGTAAAAACGACATCCTTCAGCGTTCCTTAATTGTGAGCGGTACGACCGCTAACTCTAGTGTGGTGACAACACCAAAATCGCTATCAGATATCGTATACCATTGTCAAAACGGAATTAGTTTCCTGTTGCATTCTGTTGTGGCTCCGGGCCCACACACCCTTAACAGCTACGGCCAGCCAGGAGACACACCAGCCTTTTGAAAGCTCACGTATATTTTAATATCCTTATAATTTTTCAGTAAATTTTGATTTAAACAAAAAAAACGTGCCGAGTTTTCAGCTCCGCACGTTTGAATTTTATTCTGTTATAACGGAACCAACCTGTAACCCAAAATCCACAATTCAAGGGTTATTTTGATTCCGTTATAGAATCATAAGAGAGTGTGATTTCTACAACAGTTTGCCAGATCAAGACACCTGAAAGCCGCGACAGAAGCGATCTTCCTGATCAATCCAGATGGTATTGAACCCTGTAGAGATGGCACTCCCTTCAATAACAGGCACAATAGCCTTGTAATCCCCTAAAGTCGTTTCTTCCGCGACCGTACCTTTAAAGGCGCTGTGGATATAGCTTTCGTGGGTAAAGACATCCCCAACATTCAAAACGCCTTTATGGTGCAGATGCGCCAGCCGGGCTGAGGTGCCTGTGCCACATGGGCTGCGGTCAATGGCATGATCTCCATAAAAGACCGCGTTACGCCCCTGTTTCGCAGTTGCCCCTTTATCCGCCCACAAAACGTGGCTCACCCCCTGAATGCGGCTATCCAGCGGATGTACCGGGCAAAATGCCTCCCGCATCCGTTCACGCACCAGCGGGCTGAATTCCAGAATGCGACGCGCTCCAAGCTGATCCAGCCCTTCATACGTGCCCTGCGGCTCAACAATGGCGTAGAAATTCCCACCATACGCCACATCCACCGTCAATGGCCCCAGACCGGGGACATCAATCTGCACACCAGTTGTTGCGACATAAGCTGGCACATTCCGGATGGCCACACTCCGCACACGGCCATTTTCTTCCGTGTAGGTAATCTCAATAATCCCCGCAGGCACTTCAAGCCTGAGCTTGCCCGGTGTGCGGGGCGTTAACAGCCCATGCTCCAGCCCGAACGTGACCAGCCCGATGGTGCCATGCCCGCACATTGGCAGGCATCCGCTGGTTTCAATAAACAGAATGCCCGCATCGGTATCCGGCTGCGTGGGAGGATACAAAAAACCGCCGGACATCATGTCATGCCCGCGCGGTTCAAAGCATAGCCCTGTGCGGATCCAGTCAAACCGTTCCAGAAAATCCTGACGGCGCTCTCCCATGGAATTCCCCCGCAGGAGAGGAGCACCGCCGCTGATCAGGCGAACGGGGTTTCCGGCAGTATGCCCATCAATACAGAAAAACGTGTGACGCATTGTTTTAAAGTCCGTGCTTCAGAACGCCGTTATGGCAAGATCTGGCTTTCTTTCTGTTGCAATTTTCGTCTATCGTATACGTATCATGACCGATATAACCCGTAAAGCCGCACCCCGCCCCGGCGTATGTGCCACCTCTTTCCGCAAGAATATCAATCACTTCAGGCGCTCCGTCTGGCGGTTTGGGCTCTGCTTCGGCTTGTGTGCCGGTGCGTCGCCTTTCGCTCTGGCGGCCCATGCCCAGCCGGAAGCACCAGCCTTGCTACTGGGGGCTGCATGGTACCCTGAACAATGGCCTGAAGAGGTCTGGGAGCATGATCTTGCTTTAATGGAAGCGGCACATATTCATCTGGTGCGCATTGGCGAGTTTGCCTGGAGCCGCATGGAGCCGCGTGAGGGCAACTGGCAATGGGCATGGCTGGACCATGCCATTACGCTGGCCGCAAAGCACCACATGAAAGTTCTGCTGGGCACCCCCAG
>NZ_CALLXM010000145.1 GCF_937875265.1 uncultured Acetobacter sp.
CCTTCACATCGTTGGCGTTTGCCCCACGCATGAAAATGGATGTTGTGCCGCCAAAACCGCCGGACCGCACCACATTCAGCCCCGGCTGACGCGCCAGAATATCGGGCAGTGTACGGCGCTGCTGGGTGGCAATCTGCTCATCCGTTATGACCGTCACGCTGGACCCAACATCATCCGCCCGCACAGGCCGACGCAGTGCACTGACCGTAACCACTTCCGGCAAACCCTGAGACGGGCTGAGCGAGACAAGCGTGCGCCCCGGCTGTGCCGTGCCTGTGGCAGAATGACCAACCCCACCAGAGACAGGAGCGGCACGCACCGCAGTGCTCCGCACACCGGCGGCTCTGGCTTTCGACTTTGCCCCGGCAGCAGCGGCCTTATGGGCCTGCGATGCTGCGGGGGACGTCTGTGCATCTGAAAGGGAGGTGGCCTGTGCTTTGGCCACACCATATCCGGCCACAGCCAGAATGGTGGAAGTGGTCAGCACACAACGAAAAAAGGTCATAGTCATTCATATCCCGTGGTCAGCCGTTGCCACAGGAAGACGTATCCGGTCTGCCCACGTGGCGGCTGCCAAGGCAAAACTCAGTCACGCACGCCAACACACCCCGATTGACGTTTCCTGGTCGCAACTAACTTGCGGGATGGCAGGTCTCCTGGCTCACGGCGTTCCGTCTGGCAAACCCTTCCCGGAAAAACACCCTCTCCAGTGGGCCGAACGCTTTAGCGCCCGGAATTGCTCAGACATACCGCTTACAGTTGCGGGGACAGCCCGGGAATAAGGCCTGAAAGACCTGCACCCGGTTCCCTTTTCATTCCCTTGTGCGGGGGAAACCATCACAGGCGTTTTTTTATCGCCTCCCGGAGCCGAGTCAATCACCCCTCAGCCCCGGTGCAACCCTGAGGCAACACGTCAGGCACAAAAAAACGCGGCCCTCCGAAGAAGGCCGCGTTCCTGATCGGCTGAAACCCTGTGAGGGGAAATCAGACGGAGTAGTACATTTCGAACTCAACCGGGTGCGGCGTGTGTTCAAAGCGATGCACGTCTTCCCACTTAACAGTCAGGTAGCTGTCAATCTGGTCTTTGGTGAACACGCCACCAGCCAGCAGGAATTCGTAGTCAACAGCCAGAGATTCCAGAGCTTCACGCAGGGACCCGGCAACGGTCGGGATCTGCTTCAGTTCTTCCGGCGGCAGGTCATACAGATCCTTGTCCATGGCATCGCCCGGATGGATCTTGTTTTTGATGCCGTCAATACCAGCCATCAGCATGGCGGAGAATGCCAGATACGGATTGGCCGTCGGGTCCGGGAAGCGGACTTCAACGCGCTTGGCTTTGGGGTTGGTGGCATACGGAATACGGCAGGACGCAGAGCGGTTGCGCGCAGAGTAAGCCAGCAGCACCGGAGCTTCAAAGCCCGGGATCAGGCGCTTGTAGGAGTTGGTGGACGGGTTGGTGAAGGCGTTCAGCGCCTTGGCATGTTTGATAATGCCACCGATGTAATACAGGGCGGTATCGGACAGGTCCGCATAACCATTTCCTGCAAATGTCGGCTTGCCGTCTTTCCAGATGGACTGGTGAACATGCATGCCTG
>NZ_CALLXM010000146.1 GCF_937875265.1 uncultured Acetobacter sp.
TTCTGCCCCACCCGCCCCTATCAGCGCGGCCTCCTTCGCACACCGTATTCGTACAGTGCAGGCGCATCTGGAAACCGCCGGGCTGGACGCCCTCGCCGTGAATGCTGGCAACAGCATGCGCTATTTTACCGGCGTGCCGTGGGATGCGACGGAAAGACTGGTAACACTGGTCATCCCCCGTACGGGCACGCCCGTTGTCGTCTGTCCGCATTTTGAAACAGGATCGCTCAAAGCCTGCCTGCGCGCAGAGGTGGAAATTGCAACGTGGCAGGAAGATGAAAACCCGGCTGTGTGCGCTCTGGCACCTTATTCCGCAGGGGCACGCATCGCGCTGGACCCGGATTTCAGCTTCGGCTTTGTGACCGCCATGCGCAAAACGCGCCCTGACCTTGTTCTGGAAGATGACGCCGGGCTGATTTCAAGCCTGCGCGCCTGCAAATCCGCTGAAGAAATTGCGTTGATGACGCATGCCATGGCCATCACGCTTCAGGTCCATAAAGACGCCTATGCGTTTTTAAAACCGGGCCTGCTGGCCAGTGAAATTCGTCGCTTTATTGATACCCGCCATCGCGAACTGGGGGCTGATAACGGGTCTTACTTCTGCGCTGTTCAGTTCGGGCATGCCACCGCCTATCCGCATGGCATTCCCGGAGATCAGGTCCTGTCCGCGAATGATCTGGTGCTAATTGATACGGGCTGCCGTCTGGATGGCTATCATTCAGACATTACGCGCACCTATGCCTTTGGTGAGCCAGACGCGGAACAGGCGCGGATCTGGGCCATTGAGAGAGACGCCCAGTATGCAGCGTTCAATGCCGCCAAAATCGGCGCGCCCTGCCATGTGGTGGATGATGCCGCCCGCGTCGTGCTGGAACAGCACCATCTCGGTCCGGACTATCAGTTGCCCGGCCTGCCGCACCGCACCGGGCATGGCATCGGCCTTTCCATTCATGAAGCACCGTATCTGGTGCGAGGCAATACAACGCCGCTGAAGGCCGGGCATTGCATGTCCAATGAACCGATGATCGTCATCCCGGAGCAGTTCGGCATCCGGCTTGAAGACCATTTTTACATGACGGATGACGGCCCGCGCTGGTTTACCGAACCAGCCAACAGCTTCACCGCCCCGTTCAACTGAACTTCTGATCCAGAAGGAAGGACATTCCTCATGCCCTCTCCCTCCCCCGCAGAGCGCCTGACTGCCCTCCGGTCTGCTCTGTCAGGCCTTGGCGTAGACGGCTTTTTCCTGCCCCGTGGCGATGAACACCTTGGCGAATACGTGCCTGCCAGCGCTGAACGGCTGGCCTGGCTGACCGGCTTTACCGGCAGCGCCGGGCTGGCCCTTGTGCTGCCAGAAACCGCCGCCGTGTTTTCTGACGGGCGCTATCAGGTGCAAATGCGCCAGCAGGTGGATGCAGCCCTCTGGTCTGTCGAACATATGTACGACACCCCGCCGCCGGTCTGGCTGGCACAGCATGCTCGCGGCAAAGCCATTGGCTATGACCCGCGCAGTGTGAGCATGCGGGATATTGAAACGTTTGAGCAGGCCGGGTGCCGTATGGTGGCTCTCCCCTGCAATCCGGTAGATGGAATTTGGGCCGACCAGCCCGCAGCGCCTGCCGCCCCGGTCTGCCTTCAGCCTCTGGCGCTGACAGGGCGCGAAAACAGCGCAAAAATTCAGGACCTTGCAGCAGACCTGCGCACAGCCGGGCAGGATGCCGTTATTCTGCCTGACCCGACCAGCATTGCATGGCTTCTGAATATTCGTGGGCGTGATCTGCCCTTTTTACCAGTTGCTCTGTGCTTTGCCATTTTGCATGCTGATGCCACGGTTGATCTGTTTCTTGATGGTGCCCGCATTGATGATGCCGTGCGCACGCACCTCGGCACATCCGTCCGCGTGCATATGCCTGCTGAGATGGAAGACGTTTTGCAGACCATGCACGGCAAGCGCGTGCGGCTTGACCCGGCCCGCTGCCCGATCTGGTTTGCAAGCACGTTCAAAAACGTGGATGCAACATTGGTGGAAGGCGCAGACCCGTGCCTGATGCCGCGTGCACGCAAAACTCCGGCTGAGCTGGACGGCATGCGCCGGGCGCATCTGCTGGATGGGATCGCCCTGTGCCGTTTCCTGTGCTGGGTGGAAGCCAATGGCGCTGGAAAAACCGAGGCCGCTGTAGCGGACCATCTGCTGGCTCTGCGCCGCGAGGCTACAACCTGCATCGGCCCGAGCTTTCACACCATTGCAGGCTCCGGCCCGAACGCTGCCATTATGCATTACGCCCCCACAGCGGAGCAGTGCAGCGTGGTGGAAAACGATGCCTTTCTACTGGTTGACAGTGGCGGGCAATATACTTGCGCAACAACCGATGTTACCCGGACAGTCTGGCTTGGCGCAGGCTCCCCACCCGAGGACTGGAAAACGCATTATACCTGCGTGCTTCAGGGGCTGATTGCGCTGGATCAGGCCATTTTCCCGGCGGGCACGCATGGGTACCGGCTGGACCCTCTGGCCCGGCTAGCCCTGTGGAAAGAAGGTCTGGATTTTGACCACGGTGCCGGTCACGGTGTGGGCAGCTGCCTTTCCGTGCATGAATGGCCACTCGGCTTTACCCGTCGCCCGGTGCTGGACCCGCTTTACGAGCACATGATCATGACGAACGAGCCGGGCTTCTACGCCCCCGGCTCCCACGGCCTGCGTCTGGAAAACCAGATGGAAACCTGCTTGGCGCACAAAACTGAAACTGGTGACTACCTCTGTTTCAAAACGCTAACTCTTGCCCCCATTGATACTCGCGGCATTATCCTGTCCCGCCTGACCGACACGGAGCGGAACTGGCTTAACAGCTACCATGCCCGCGTTCTTGAAGAGATTGGCCCGCATCTGGCAGATAAGGAGCGCATCTGGCTGAAACGCGCCTGTCTGCCGCTGTGACAGCCGCCCTCACTTCTCCGCCCCGCTCTGTGCTTGTGCTGGGGGGCGGTATAGTCGCCCGCACCTGCTCCCTGCGTTTGCAGGAGCAGGGCTGTGCCGTCACGCTGGTCGCTGAGCCTGATACCACTCCGCCCTCATGGGGCAATGCTGGGCACATTGCCACAGAACAGGTGCAGGTTCTGGCCCGCTTAGCCACAGCCACCCGCGTGCTGTCTGATCACTTCCCGCGCGGCCCCGTGGCGCTGGACTGGCGCAATTTTTCCGCGTGGCTACCGTGGTCTTTCCGGTTTCTGCATGCCTGTCTGCCCAGCACTGTGCGCCGGGGGGATGCCGCCTTACGGGGCCTTATGCTCAACGCGCTGCCCGCATGGGAAAGGCTGACCAGAACGCTGGACAGGCCTGACCTTCTGGACCTGCGGGGCGTGGTCAAACTGTGGGAAGGCCCGGACGCGGAACAAAAAGCCGCTGCCGCTCTTCAGGCGGACCACGGACCATCTACGACCACTGGCCTTGAGGCTGGACAGATTGCCGCATTCAATCGGGCTCTTTCCTCCCCGGTCAAAGCGGGCGTGCATTTTGCAGGCACCGCGCACATTACCAGCCCGCGCGACGTGCTGAATACGCTTCTGGCACGCTTTATTGCCGCTGGCGGCACGCATCTGTCCGCCCGTGCGCTGAAGATTGACCACTCTGAAGAGAGCGTTCGTGTCAGCACCTCTCAGGGTGAACTTACCGCTGACAGGGTTGTTGTGGCCTGTGGTGTGCGCTCCGGCACTTTGCTGCCGGACGTCGCCGTGCCGCTGGTGGCTGAACGTGGCTACCATGTGGAGTGGGACCACGGCGGACAATGGACGCTCCCCAATGCTGTTTTTGAAGATCGGGCCGTTGTCGTAACCCGCTTCGGCACGCGCCTGCGCGCCACATCCTTTGTAGAATTCACGCGTGATGCCTCCTCGCCCGACCCACGCAAGTGGGAGCAGCTGGAAGCCCATGTGCACAGCCTTGGCCTGCCGGTTGCCTCCGCCTTTGCACGCTGGCACGGATCGCGCCCCACATTGCCGGATTATCTGCCGGCACTCGGCACGTTCCGCCATGCACCGCGCCTTGTTGCGGCCTACGGGCACAACCACCTTGGCCTGACACTTGGCCCCATCACTGCGGAAATACTGAGCGCGCATATCCTTCGTGGCGCGCCTCTTCCCACTGCTTTCAGCCCGGACAGGTTCAGCCTGACTTCCGATTTTTCAAAATAAGGAAATTTCATGACTTTGACTGGCGCTCTTCTCATCGGCAAAAACATGGTCACCCGGCCTGAAACTTTTCAGGCCCTCAACGCTGCCACAGGTGAAGCACTGGACATCGCGTTCTCCTGCGCCACGACCGAGGATGTCCTTACTGCCTGCACACTGGCAGACGAAGCCTTTGACACCTTCCGTGCCACCACGCCTGAAGCCCGGGCTCAGTTTCTGGACACCATTGCGGATGAAATTGAAGCTGCTGGCCAGTCGCTGCTGGACCGCGCTCAGGCTGAAACCGGCCTGCCCGCTGGCCGCCTGACAGGTGAGCGTGGCCGCACCATGGGTCAGCTGCGCCTGTTTGCACGCGAACTACGCGCCGGACGCTGCCTTGATGCCCGCATTGATGAAGCCCTGCCGGACCGTAAACCCATGCCGCGGGCAGACCTGCGCCAGATCCGCATTGGTGTAGGCCCGGTTGCCGTTTTTGGGGCCAGTAACTTCCCACTGGCGTTCTCCGTAGCCGGTGGTGATACGGCCTCCGCTTTTGCAGCAGGCTGCCCGGTGGTGGTCAAAGCGCACCCGGCACACCCCGGCACCAGTGAGCTGGTTGGCCGCGCCATTCAGTCCGCTGTGAAGAAATGTGGCCTGCCGGAAGGCACGTTCTCGCTTATCGGCGGACCGGATTATGCTCTGGGGTCTGAACTGGTCAAACACCCCGCCATTATGGCGGTTGGTTATACCGGCTCACGCTCCGGTGGGCTGGCACTCAGCCAGATTGCCGCCGCCCGCCCGGTTCCTGTGCCGGTTTATGCGGAAATGAGCAGCATCAACCCTGTCTATCTGCTGCCGGAAGCCCTGAAAAACAGCGCTGAAAGCCTCGGTGCAGCCTTCATCACGTCCCTGACCATGGGTGCGGGACAGTTCTG
>NZ_CALLXM010000147.1 GCF_937875265.1 uncultured Acetobacter sp.
CCGGGTCTGAAGAGCAGTTTGTCTCTCTGATGAACGACATGGGCGGCAAGCTGGGGCTGACCAATTCCCACTTCATGAACGCAACGGGCTGGCCTGCGGAAAATCACTACATGTCTGCCCGCGATGTGGCCTATCTGGCTCTGCGGCTGATCCATGATTTCCCGGAATACTACCATTATTTCTCGGAAAAAGAGTTCATCTTCAACAAGATCCATCAGGCAAACCGTAATGCTCTGGTTGTCAAAGGGCTGGCTGACGGCCTGAAGACCGGCCACACCGATGCGGGTGGGTTTGGCCTCTGTGCCTCGTCCGACCGTGATGGACGCCGGGTGATTCTGGCCCTTAACGGCATGCCGACAGATGGTGCCCGTGCGCGTGAAGGTGAACGCCTGATGGGCTGGGCCTTTGCAAACTTCGAGTCTGCAACCATCGTCTCCAAGGGCGATGTGCTGGAACAGGCTCCTGTGTGGATGGGTGTAAACCAGACCGTGCCGCTTGTGGCCGGGCAGGACTTTACAATGATGCTGCCGCATGGCTGGCGGAATGCCACTCATATGTCTCTGGATTATCAGGGGCCTGTGGCGGCACCCATTCAGCAGGGGCAGCCGGTTGGGCAGCTGACCGTTCTGCTGCCGGGTGGGCGACAGGCTCTGGTGCCGGTTGTTGCCGGGCAGAGTGTTCCGGCTCTGGGTATTCTAGGGCGCGCTGCGCGCCGTCTGCATCTCTGAGCCATGACGCACGGTTTGTTTGTTACACTGGAAGGCAGCGAAGGGGTTGGCAAGTCCACCCAGCTTCGGCTGCTTCAGTCTGCTCTGGCCTCTCTGGGGCATGAGGTTCTGATCACGCGGGAGCCGGGAGGCTCTCCGGGGGCGGAAGATTTGCGGCAGCTTTTGCTGTTTGGCAAAAACCCTCTCTCTCTGCGGGCTGAAATCCTGACGCATTTTGCGGCACGGGCTGACCACCTTGATCAGGTGATCAACCCCGCGCTGGCGGAAGGACAGGTTGTGATCTGTGACCGGTTTACAGATTCAACCATGGCCTATCAGGGCTACGGGCGTGCGGAAGGGGATCCGGATGTTCTGGACCTCATCTCCCGCCTTCAAAGCCAGCTGGGGCGTGAGCCGGATATGACGTTTCTTCTGGAAGTCCCGCGGGATGTGGCGCGGCTGCGTCTGGCTGCGCGGGGTGCGCCGGTTGATCGGTATGAGCAGTCTGATGAATCTTTTCATGCGCGAGTGACTGCCGGGTTCCGGGAAATTGCACGGCAGAACACCGGGCGCATACGCAGGCTACATCTGGATACGCATTCAGCAGAAGAGGTTAATAGCCTGATTGTGAAAGATATTCTTTCTCAAATTTCACAGGGTTAAGTCAGTGCAGGATGACCCGCGTCAGGCCTCTTTGCATCTGCACGGGCATGAGGCACCGCTTCAGGCTTTTCGTAAGATCTTTGAGGGCGGGCGTCTGCCGCATGCCTGGTTGCTTACCGGGCCGCCGGGGATAGGCAAGGCCACATTTGCGTTTCGTCTGGCCCGGATGATTTTGGGTGGAGAAGAGCAGGAAAGCCCGGCAGGGCGGCGTATCTCTGCTGCAACCCATGCTGACCTTCTGGTCGTCAGCCGCAGTTTTGATGAAAAAAAGCAGCGCTATCGCGGTGAGATCGTTGCTGATGAAGTGCGTCCCATTAACGCCTTTCTACGGCGCACAGCGGCGGAAGGCGGCTGGCGCGTTGTGATTGTGGATGGTGCGGAGTGGCTTAACCGAAGTGCCGCCAATGCTCTTCTGAAAATTCTGGAAGAACCCCCGCCGGCAGCCGTGCTTTTGCTGACATGCTCAGCACCGGGGCGGCTACTTCCAACCATCCGGAGCCGGTGCCGCAGGCTGGAGCTGGAGCCGCTGGATGGCATGGATATGATGGCGGTGCTCAGGAAGATCCAGCCCGAAGCATCGGCTGAGGCAATCAGCCGCGTGCAGGCCGCAGCCCACGGCGCTCCGGGGCGTGCTGTGGCTTTCCTTGCGGATCAGAACGGTCAGATTGCCAGTATGGTGGAAGAAACCCTGAACGGTCTTTCCGCCACCCGAAGCTACGAAATTGCGGAAATCGTTCTTCGGAAAGATGGCGGTTTTAATTTATTTTTCAGTCTGTTATCGGACTTTCTTCAGGCGCGAGCCCGTCAGGCTGCCCGGCAAGGGTATGCCTCCTGTGCGGCTCTGGCCGATGCCTGGGAAGCGATCATGCGCCTTCAGGGCGAGACGGAACGCTTCAATCTCGATAAACAGGAAACACTTCTCGAAGCCATGACTATTGCGAGTATTGCATGACCCGCCCTTTCTACATCACGACCCCGATTTATTATGTGAACGGCGCGCCGCACATTGGCCATGCCTACACCTCCGTTGCGGCCGACGTGATGGCCCGCTTCCATCGTCTGGCCGGAGATGATGTATTTTTCCTGACCGGTACCGATGAGCACGGTCAGAAAGTGGAGCAGGCGGCTCAGGCAGCGGGTGTTGCGCCAAAGGCGTTTGCAGACCGGGTGTCTGATGATTTCCGCAGCATGGCCGATGCTATGGCCATTTCTTATGATGATTTCATTCGCACCACCGAGCCTCGCCACATTAAAGGGGCTCAGGCCCTGTGGCAGAAAGTGGCGGAAAATGACGCCATTTATCTGGGGGCGTATGAGGGCTGGTATGCCCTGCGGGACGAGTGCTTTTACGGTGAAGACGAGCTGATTGCAGGGCCGGACGGTCAGAAAACTGCCCCGACAGGTGCGCCGGTCGAATGGGTGAAGGAGCCGTCCTACTTCTTCCGTCTGTCCGCTTTTCAGGACCGTCTGCTGGCTTATTACGAGGCAAATCCTGATTTCCTCGGCCCGCATGGCATGAAAAGGGAAATTGTCAGCTTCGTGAAGCAGGGGCTGCGCGATCTGTCCATCAGCCGCACCAGCTTTAACTGGGGTATTCCGGTGCCGGGTGACGAGAAGCACGTCATGTATGTGTGGTTCGACGCACTGGCGAACTATCTCAGCGCGCTGGATTATCCGAATACAGACGCCGCCCTGATGCGCTTCTGGCCTGCCAGCCTGCATCTGGTGGGCAAGGATATCGCGCGCTTCCACGCTATTTACTGGCCCGCCTTCCTGATGGCTGCGGGTATTGAACTGCCAAAGAAGATTTTTGCAAACGGCTGGTGGACCATTGAAGGCCAGAAGATGAGCAAGTCTCTGGGCAATGTGGTGGATCCGCGTGATCTGGTGAAGGAGTTCGGGCTGGATGCCGTGCGCTTCTTCCTGCTGCGAGAAGTGCCGTTTGGCGGGGATAGTGACCTGTCTCGCAAGTCCCTGATTACACGAAATAATGTTGAACTGGCTAATGACCTTGGCAATCTGGCCCAGCGTACATTGTCTCTGGTGGCCCGCAACTGTGGGGGCATTCTGCCGGAGCGCCGCACGCTGACAGAAGAGGACACGCAGATCCTGAATCACGTAGCAGTGCTACAGGATCTTATGGCCAGCCAGATGGACCGTTGTGCCCTGACGGATGCGCTGGAAGATGTGTGGAAAGTTATCCGCGCCTGTAATGCCTACATCGACCATCAGGCACCATGGGCTTTGAAAAAGACCGACATTGAGCGGATGAACGATGTGCTGCGTGTGCTGGTGGATGCTCTGCGTGGCATTGCGACCATGCTTCAGCCCTTTATGCCGCAGAGCATGGACCGGATGCTCACCCAGCTTGGCGTGACGGAAGAGGAGCGTAGCTTTGCATCACTGGAAATGCCGCTGCCGGGTGGCCGTCAGTTGCCCGCGCCGCAGGGTATTTTCCCGCGCTATGTTGAAGCGGTCGACCCTGCGTGAATGAGAGACTTATGACTGGATTGATCGACTCCCATTGTCACCTGGACCACTTCACGGATGAAGAACTGCCAGCCCTGATGACAGCGGCCAAACAGGCCGGTGTCAGCGGTATGGTGACTATTGGCACCCGTCTGGCTCGGGCAGACGAACAGAAACGCCTGACCACCTTCGCCACACCGGATGTGCGTGTGTGGTGCACTGTCGGCACTCATCCGGACCATGTTGAAGAAGGCCCGGTTCCTTCCGTGGAAGACATTGTGACGGTTGCAGATGCGCCGAATGTTGTGGGCATTGGTGAAAGTGGGCTGGACTACTTTCATGGTGAGGAAGACATCCGGCCACGCCAGCAGGAGAGCTTTCGTCAGCATATCGGGGCAGCGCGTGCTCTGAATGTGCCCATTATCATCCACGCTAGGCAGGCGGATGACGATGTGGCGCAGATTCTGAGGGAAGAAACAGAAAAAGGGGCATTCCCCATTCTGCTACACTGCTTTGCGTCTAGTGCAGATCTGGCCCGATGCGTGGTCGATCTGGGTGGGTATGTTAGCTTTTCCGGAATAGCGACATTTCCGAAATGCGGTGAGTTCCGTGAAGTTGCCCGTGATCTGCCAGCGGACCGTATTTTGGTAGAAACCGATTCTCCGTATCTGGCGCCCGTGCCTCGGCGTGGGAAGCGGAATGAACCGGCTTACGTAGCGTATACGGCGGCCTGCATAGCGCAGGAACGTGGTCAGGAACTGGCTGATTTCACGCAGATGACAACCGATAATTTTTTCCGTCTCTTCCGTAAGGCGGTCTGAGCAGGGAAGATACACGCCATGAAGGTGACAATTCTGGGGTGCGGTGGGTCAGCCGGTGTGCCAATGCTGGGCGGCGCAGATGGCCACGGCATCTGGGGGGATTGTGACCCGAAGGAACCCCGGAATACCCGCACCCGTGCCTCCATTTTCATTCAGATGGAAGATGGAGAAAGTATTCTGGTGGATACCGGGCCAGATATCCGTGCGCAGCTTCTAACGCACGGAATCAGTGCCTTTAAATCCATTTTTTATACCCATGCGCATGCGGACCATATTGCCGGGTTGGATGAGGTGCGGGGCATCAACCGTGTCGTCGGCCAGCCCATCAAGGCCTATGGCACTGCGTCTGTTCTGGAGGAAATCCGAACACGGTATAATTACGTTTTCCAGCCATGGACGACTCCCCCTCATTTTTTCCGTGCGGTTGTGGAAG
>NZ_CALLXM010000148.1 GCF_937875265.1 uncultured Acetobacter sp.
GTTATGAGGGCACGGTCCTGCTGGTAAGCCATGATCGTGATTTTCTGGATCGGGTTGCTACCTCTGTTCTGACCACTGAAAAAGACGGCATATGGACAGATTATGCCGGTGGTTACAGCGATATGCTGGTCCAGAGGAAAGGTGGCATGGAAGAAGCCATCGCTTCTGAAAAACCAGTCGTACGGTCTGCTCCATCTACCGGGGGAACGCCGCGCATACCTACCAAAAAGCTGAGCTACAAAGATCAGTTTACGCTGGATAGCCTGCCTAAGGTGATGGCAAAACTGGAACAGGACGCAACGGCATTACGCGCTAAACTGGCAGATGCTGGCTTGTATAGCCGTGACCCAAAATTGTTCCAGAAATACAGCGCTGACCTTCAGAAAATTGAAGGGAAACTCGTTGAATCTGAAGAAAAATGGTTGGAACTGGAGATGAAGCGTGAAGGTCTGGCAACCGGGGACAATTAATTGCATTCCCCGGCTTGCCAAGCCCCTGTGTCTCGGCTAATAGGATCCCCACAAACCGGGTGCGTAGCTCAGCGGTAGAGCATCGCCTTCACACGGCGGGGGTCACAGGTTCAATCCCTGTCGCACCCACCACGATTTTCCGCAGTTTTCTGGGGATTTTACGTGGTTTCCGGTTTTCTCAAAAATTCATTTTCATGCGCGAAAATACGGCACAATGTGCTTTTGTGCACTAAAATCCGTGCCAAATCGGTGCCACTTTTTTCGTGCCTCTAGCCATGCAAAACCCGTGCCGTGACTTTGTTCTTCTCCGCTCCGATTGCATTGGTCGATTAGTACGAGCGTATGGCGTCAGCAGTAAGGATAATATTCTTACATAAATGTACGTGTCTTCAGCATAAGAAGTGTTTTAGCTGCGCTCTCGCGACAAAGCGGGCGCGTTTAGTGTAGTCTGGCGCGAGATTGACATGACATTATGTCGCTTCATCTGCCATGTGAGGCATTTGGCTAAGTCATTGCATATTTAGAAATTTTCCCTCGCTTTTCGCGATCCATTCCTATGGAGACGTCTTCAAAAGCGAGCTAAACTTCAGGCCTCGTGCAGTTCTGGACAGAAGCCTGATTATCGGTCAGCATCTGGAAAATGCCGTTCGTCGCAAGGCGACGCTTTACGAGCCTTCCACCACACGGAAAGGATAATGTTCATGCTGCGCGGCGTTGTCACCACATTGCTATTTGCTATCACCCTCTGTGGATTGAGCCTTCAGGCTACGGCACAAAGTTACAACAAGGGGCGCGTGCTGGTCGTTCTTTCCAGCGCGCACGAACTCACATTGCGTGACGGTCGACAGCATCCCACCGGTTTTTTTCTCAATGAGTTTGCCGTCCCTGTGGAAGCGCTGATTCAGGCAGGTTACGAGCCAGTATTTGCTAACCCGCAAGGCAATGCCGTGACATGGGACAAGCACTCTGCATCCCCTCGATATTTCGGAGGAAGCGAGAAAACTCTTCAGGACACAATACATTTTGTCGAAGGGCTGGATGCACTCAAACATCCCCGGACCCTTGCTTCGGTTCATGCTGAAGGGATTGGTGCGTATGTCGGGATCATTGTTCCCGGTGGTCACGCGCCTCTGGAGGACCTGATGACTGACCCTGATCTGGGTCAGATCCTGCTAGCGTTCCACAATGCGGGGAAAACGACGGGGCTGATCTGTCATGGTCCAGTCGCACTTGCTTCTAGCCTGCCGGATGCCAGAGGTTTTCATGCGGCACTCATTGCCGGCAACACGAATAAAATTCGACGGTTAGCGGCTGGCTGGCCCTATGCTGGCTATCACCTGACCGTTTTTTCTACACCGGAAGAGAAATTTGCTGAAACGCATCAACTCAACGGGCATGTTCTTTTCTATCCCGCTACCGCGCTTACAGATGCGGGCGCCATAGTCGAGGCAGCCGGAATCTGGACCCCCAATGTTGTGACAGACCGGGAACTCATCACGGCTCAGCAGCCGTTTTCCGATAAGGAATTTAGCGTGGCTTTAGTAAACGCTCTTGATAAACAGAAAAAATCCACAATCTTCCAGCACTGATGGTAATACTCGCGTCTCAATCTACTTAAAAATAGTTTTCCAAATAAAAGCAAAAGCTGAAATGTACACTTTTGAGCCTCTGTGCCCTTGATAAAAATCAGATCGAGAGTTCAACGTCGCCCAGCTGTAAGCCTGCTGCCAATTAGGGGCACCTCTAAAAGGTGAACTGAGACCGTAAAAAATTTATACCACTACACTGCATGAGCAGAAATTAGATAATCATATAGAATTGAGCGCAACGCTCAAACCTTCTCAGCGTTTAATATTTATGTAAAGCTTTGTAAAAGCAGGATGAGCTTCTGCCCATTCGGCTTCCTTCATAAACATAGAAATAAAGGATGTCACAATGAAGCTGTATTATTCACCGGGTGCGTGTTCCCTTGCAGCACATATTATGCTGAACGAAACAGGCCTGCCTCATGAACTGATGCGTGTGAACCTTAAAGTTAAAAAAACAGCAGATAATCAGGATTATACAACAATTAACCCACGAGGCGCTGTACCTGCGCTCGAGATTAAACCGGGCGTTGTTCTGACGCAAAATGTTGCTGTTCTCACCTATATTGGTCAACAGTCAGACAGCAAAGTTTTTCATCCTACTCCAGATACTGTCGAATTTTTCAGGCAGCTTGAAGCTTTGGGCTTTTGTGAGGATGTGCATAGCGCAATCGGCGGGCTATTCGCTCCTGATCTGCCTGATGTGACGCGTGAACGGCAGATGGGACTCATTGGTCGTCGTTTAACACAGGTCGAGGCACAGCTGGCAAACGGTGAGAATGGCTATCTGCTACCTGCCGGGTTCACGCAAGCAGATGCTCTCATGGCTGTCATTCTGAACTGGACAGTGCCACTTAAAGTAGACATGTCGGCTTATCCGAAAGCTATTGCTCTGCGGGATAAAGTCTTTGCTCGTCCGGCAGCTCAAAAAGCACTGAAAGAAGAAGGGTTAATCTAACCTACATACTACATACACGCTGGATTGCGTCCTCCCCTATTTTGTGAGGGGAGGACGCTTACGTATATAGCCCGGCATAATGCGGGCCCATGGCAGTATTCAGGCTGACAGGCGGCTTTCTTCTTTTTGAGTGCCCTCAACAAGATAGGGGCCTGCAGCACAAATTTGAATACTGAGCTGGACAGGCCCTGCTTCATTTCGCTCCGGAAGCACCAAGAGTGCTTTGCCGTCCGTCCAGCGAACTGAATCATTTGTAGTAAGCTCATGCCAGCCGCTGAGCAAAGACTGCTCCAGATGCGTTTTTACCTGATGTTCATGAGTACTGGTAAGCAGAGAAATATCCCCAACAAGAACACCCATCTGCCGTCGATCATCAACGAACGGCCCAACGACATCACACGGGCGACTGTGCCGGGATACAAGGTGGAAGGCATTCACTTCAGCTGGAAGCACGAAAAATAGTCGGTTTTTGATTGTTCGCGTAGGGTGTATCGCTGTGCCACTCAATGTTTCCAGATGGCAAGCATGATTTGGCGTAACGATGCGCTCTGACACATTGATTTCAGCACGCGCAGCAAGCTGGTTAAAAAGAGGCTCAACGTGCTGACGTGTCGTTACAAGAGGAGCCGCAGCATCGTCAGCCCAGTTCCGTATACGGTGAGATATATGGAAAACCTGACCTGTCTGGCTGAAATTGTTGCGGTTACCAGTATCCAGATAGCTTTCAGTCAACACACCATCTGCGTTGATGATTGAATGCTTTTCGGTTTCAACATGATAATAATCATACGATGTGATAGTGCGATCATATGCAATGGATTTACCATTGACCAGCATACGCACCGGTATGAATTTGCCATCGAAAAAGAGGCAATGCTCTGCTGTAACCAGCATGGTTTTGTATGGAACACCCTCAGCAATGGCACCCTTGCTGATACGCACCGGATAACCCGCTTCATCGTCAGGCAAAGTCATGTTTGCGATGGTATGCTGCTTACCAGCCCAGATAACCGGGCGCGCTTCGGTTTTCCCGTTTACGTAAACATTCAGGGTTTCCCCCACCTGAATGTCTTCTACTGCCCGTCTTCCTGTGCTTGTCTCAATCATGGTTCCAGCCAGGAAACATGCGCCTGTGGTGCTTTGCTCCCCAAATAGGATATAACCATTTTCATAAGTTGCGGCAGGAACAGCATTATCAGCGCTGGCTGTTGCAAAGCCTTCGAGGGTTACTGCAGTTGTTGTTTTTCCATCAGCGGTAACCTGAATAAGCAGGTCATTCCCGCTTACTTTTGTTGATAAAGTGGCTGAACTATAATCCGTGCTGGATTTGATTTTAATTTGGTCTCCGTAGACAAAATTTTGAACGCTCAAACTGTCTCCAGATAAATCGGAAAGCGATGTGCTATCAATTTCCAGAAGGCCGCCAGCAACATTATGGAAGTCAATCTTTCCACCACCATCAATATTAGCAATTCCAGAAAAATAAACGGATCCTCCTTTAATATTGATATTGGCTGAATTGATATTTGTGTTGTTTGTTCCGGCATTCAGCACACCGCCACTGTTCACATTGTAGACAGCCTGATTCCCATTAAAATCATTACCCACTGAGAGTTTCCCGTTGGTAATATTATAAACTCCTTGGTTCCCATTGAATTCGTTACTTAAAATAAGGGTGCCATTATTAACGTTTACAGTGCCACCACCTGCGTTTGTTAAGTCGCCGCCAAATACTGCAGGCTCTACGCTCACTATGGCACCATCTGTAATATTAACAGTTCCCGCATTGAGATTGAGGTAACCGTTAATAGTCAGAGTAGCCGCATTACTGACATTGAGAATGTCACCATCTGTCCCAAGTCCTGTAGTGGCATCAGCCGGAGGGGATGTTGAGTTCTGAGTGCCGTTTCCATCCCAGTTCGTTATTGACTGGCTGGTTGTAATATCGGTTGTGGACATGCTGATATCTTTCAAATATTTAGAAAGAATATCAAATATCTGCAAAACACTTAAGTATAGAGCTCATCAGTTGAGCATTATAAATAAGTATTTGCTAAGCAGGCTACACGCAGAAATTC
>NZ_CALLXM010000149.1 GCF_937875265.1 uncultured Acetobacter sp.
GACAGCAGACGCTCCGGGGATACGTAGAGCAGGTCCACTCGCCCGGCAGCCAGATCGGCCCGGATTTTCGCGGCTTCATCACCATCCAGTTCGGAGTGAAGTGCGGCGGCATTCACGCCAACCTGCCGTAACCCCGCCACCTGATCATCCATCAGGGCAATGAGCGGGGAAATGACCAACCCCATACCAGCGCGGCACAAGGCAGGCACCTGATAGCAAATGCTCTTCCCGCCGCCTGTCGGCATCAGGACAAGAGCATCACGGCCGTTCATGACGCAGTCTACAGCCTGCCCCTGTAAACTCCGAAAGTCGGGAAAGCCGAAAACGGCATGCAGAACTTCTTTCGGGCTGACGCCCACAAACCGGTCACGCCCCCCGGCATCCCGCGCAAAAGCAGGGGCCGGGGGTGTCATGTCGGTTTCAGTCTCGTTCATATAAAATTAGGGGCTTACCAGCTCAATTTCCACACGGCGTGCGCCCACAGTCATGCCTTCGCCATTGGTGGGGGCACGGGGGGTCTGGCGGATGCGGTCACCTGACACACCATCTTCGTGCAATTCAGCAGCAACGAGTTTAGCACGCTGGATGGCAATAAGAGCGTCAGCTGAGAGATCGCCCCCGGCGGCGGCATAGCCTTCAACCTGCACAATGCTGCCAGGGTGGCTCTGTGCTTTGCGCGCCGCTTCAGCAATGACGTTTTTCGCAGTGTCATTCAGTTCCACAGACTGGTTGGAAAAGAAGACAACATATTTGCGCCCCGGCTGAGACGCACATGCAGCAAGAATGGAAAGGCTTAAAAGAGGCAGCAAACGACGCATGATGATGATCCCCAACACGACAAAACAGTCTATGAAATACAGTGATTGTGCTCCCAAAACTTGTGGGAGACCAGATATTCTCTTCGTGCCCTGCGGTTAAAGAGGCGTCAACTGCTACGACTCAGGCCGCTGCAGCCGCTGCTTTGCCTCCAGACAAACGCCAGATGCGGTCAAGTGATTCCACACCAGTCAGGCGATGAGCGATCAGGATGACAGTTCGGCCTTCTGTGACTGTGTTAAGAGTACGCAGAAAATCCTGTTCCGTCTGCGCATCAAGCCCCGTGGCAGGTTCATCCAGAATGAGAATGGGGGCCTGTGTCAGCAGCGTACGGGCCAGCGCAATACGCCGCCCCTGCCCGCCTGACAACTTGATCCCACCTTCACCCAGCCAGGTATCCAGCCCTTCCGGCAGGTTTTTCACCACATCTGCAACGGCAGCATCGTCAAGTGCTTTCCACAGATCATCTTCAGTCGCATCCGGGCGGCCAAGTAGCAGATTAGCGCGGATGGTATCATCAAACAGATGCGTAGCCTGAGACAGCCATGCAATGCGCCGACGCAGGGAGTCCGCGCGGATATGCGAAATCTCTTCACCGCCCAAAGTCATGCTGCCAGCTTCTGGTATGGCGGCTTTAAGCAGGAGTGCTGCGAGGCTGGATTTCCCCACGCCTGACGGACCAAGAATGGCCACCCGTGCACCTGCGGGAATATCCAGTGTCAGCCCGTCAAAAACCAGCGGACGCTGAGGTGACCAGCGAAACTTTACGCCTTCAAGGTGAATATGGGTACCCGTGGGTGCGTCTGTCTGGGCTTCGACCTGTGCTGCGCTGGGCCCTCCTGCGGCAACTTCAACCACGCGCCGCGCCGCAGCACCCATTGCGCCCGCTTGCAGGCCTGCCCGAGTAAGAGCCGCCGCACTTTCAAAGGACGCAACGGTCAGGAACAAGCTTCCAACGGCGGCCAGAGCGGACACGTGCAGGGAGAACGCTCCGGCAGCAGCCAGCAGAACCAGAAAAATTGCCGCCTGACCGCATAGAAAAGCTGAAGCATTTGCATAAGCGGCTCGGCGCGCCAGCCGCATCTGCCCGGTAAGCAGCGAGGCATCGTCTGCCTGAACATGAGACAGAATACGCCCTTCCGCCCCAAAGGCGCGGATTTCCCGCAGGCCACCCACCAGATCAAGAACGCCAATCCGCAAAGCTGCGAGGCTTTTCCCCAGACGCTCGCCTTCCGCCCGGCCAGACCGTGCAATCAGGTAAGGGACCAGAAATGCGGAGCTTGCAAACAGTGCCCCAACCAGCACGGCAAGCAAAATGCTCTGCTGCCCCAGTTGGAAAACCAGAATGGGAAGTGTCAGGCACGCACAGGCGAAAGGCACCAGAATGCGTAGATACAGACCATCCAACGTGCCAACGTCCGATACCAGACGTGAGAGCATGTCCCCTGCACGCCGGAAACCGAGCCCGGCTGCGGCCCCTTGTGCCAGAGAGTGGAAAAACCACACGCGCAGGTCAGCCAGCGCACGGAACATGGCATCATGTGTAAACAGCCGCTCTGCATAACGCAGAATGACACGCCCGCCTCCGACCCAGCGCAGCAGCGCAGTGGTAATGACGACTTCCCCCAACACACTACTGGCCAGTCGTAGACCTGAAGTTTGCATGAGAACCAGCCCAAGGCAGAGTGCTACCAGCGCCAGCATGACACCGATAAGCAGCCGGGGGACCTGTTTGTGCCAAAGGCCCAGAATGCGCATAATAGCTTGGCGATCTGTTAGAACTGGCGTGCCGGTCTCAACCTGGCTGGTGGCTATAACGGGAGAAGGAGGTGTCTGGTCTAAAGGTGTCATCTCATGCGGCTCCCTGCCGTGCCGCAACGTGCCCTGCCTGAAGATCAACGCGCCGACCGTTAAACATATGTACGGCGGCTGAGTGTGTGGCGAGAACAACGGTCCTGCGTAACGCCAGGCGTTGCAGGCTTTCGAAAACGCTTTTCTCAGTTGCCGGATCAAGATGCGCTGTGGGTTCATCCAGCAGTAGGATGGGGGCGTTCTTCAGGTAAGCACGGGCAATGGCAATGCGCTGAGCCTGCCCACCGGAAAGGCCGAAGCCCCCTTCCCCAATCCGCGTTTCCAATCCATCCGGCAAGGACGGCAAAAACTGATCTACGGCGGCTGCCTTGACCGCAGCCAGCAGGTCAGCCTCATCCGCATCGGTGCGGGCAAATAGAATGTTGTCTTTTAGCGTCCCGGCAAAAAGAACGGGTCTCTGCCCGATCCATGACACCATGCGGGACAGGGAATCTGGCACAATACTTTCCAGAGGAGCACCGTTCAGCCGCACACTCCCGCTATCAGGCTGAATGAAGCCAAGCAGCAGTTCCATGATGGTGGATTTACCAGAACCGGAAGGCCCCGCCAGAATCAGGGTTTCTCCGGCAGGCACGGTAAAGCTGACATGGTCCAGCGCAGGCCCGCGCGCGGGGTCCCATGTAAAGCAGACATCTTCCAGAGAAATCATGATGCCGGAGGCGCTCACGGTACGCGCACCCTCAGGTGACGGACGCTGCTGGGCTTCAGGCAGGTCCAGAATGGCTGTAGCAGCACCCTGTGCGTGGGCGCGATCCTGATAAGCCAAGGCTAGTCCACGGAGTGGAGCAAAAAACTCCGGGATAACCAGCAGCACGAACAGCCCGCTGGTGAGTGTATACGTCAGAGCTGGAGAGGCCCCGCCAGAAAGCAGAGCCATAGCCTGCCGTCCGTCCATAATTGCGATTAGCACCAGAGCTATAACCATGGCGCAATCAATGGACGCGGAAGACAGAAACGCGACCCGCAGAACCTTCATAGTACGCTGCCGTAGTTCGTCAGCCGCCTGCCCCAGCCGCTGCGTTTCATCATCCGCGCGCCCTGCCAGCACAATGGTGGCAATACCTTTCACGCGGTCCAGAAAGCGAGCCTGAAGGCGGGTCATGGCCAGAAACTGATTCCGGGAGGCCATGGCGGCACCAATGCCAAACAAAGCCTGCCCGAACGGCACAGATGCGCCGCACAACCCGAGCACCAGAGCTGCGTAAGGCTGAATGAACCCGACCGGTAGCAGAATAAGAATGGGCGCCATATACCACAGGACAGAGGCCGGCACCCAGCGGGCAAAAAAGCCATCCAGAGCTTCTACGCGGTCTACGGCGATATTCGCCAGTTCACCACTATGGGTTTTGCGGAGTAACGCCGGGCCACCTGTCAGGATAGAGGCCAGAACCTCACCGCGCAGCCTGCGCCGGGCATCAATCCCGGCTTTGGCTGCGGCTGTATCACTCAGTGCCATAATAAGGGCACGAATGAAGGCTAGCACCGCAAAAGTGAATACTGGCCACAGCGCAAGCGCGTTCGCCCCTGCCCCCGACACAAGGCCGACAAGGGCATGGCCGAGAACACTTGCTACACACCATGCCTGCCCAACACCCAGAAGGCATGACAATAGCCCGAAAGCCACAACCGGCCGTGCTGCCTGACGCCCCAGACGGGACTGTGTCCGCGTCCAGCCACGTATCGCTGCTTTGTTACCACTCATAATCTAGGCATTTATACCGGACAGCGAGGGACGCAAACACTTAAGGACGCTGCTCCCGGCTGCGGGCAGAGCATAGCGCCCATGTCCCAACAGATCCGTCGCCTTTTTTTGCTCATTCACAAGACAGTTTTTCATTCTCTCGCCAGTGGGAACACAAATTTATAGACGGTCCCATTATCGCCGCTACGAAAGAGCTGTGCATTCAGTTGCCGCGCAAACCCGCGAATTAGTTTTCTGCCAATGCCGTGCCGTCCATCCGGTGGAGCTTCATCAAAGTCACACCCGATTCCATTATCTGCGATTGTCAGGGTAACAATATTATCTACTAGCCTGAGCTCAACGGAAATGGTGCCGCGTCGTCCGTCTGGAAAGGCATATTTAATGGAATTAGTAACAATTTCGGTCATGATCAGAGCCAGAGGGACGGCCTGATCCGGGTTCATCCGGAAATCATCAGATTCGACCTTGAGCGTAATCCGCCCGGTTTCACCCTCTCCTGCAACATGCAGCGTCTGTTCGCACAGTTCTCTGAGGAAGCTGGCCATATCCAGACTATCCAGTCGATCTTCTGCGTAGAGCGTTTTATGCAGCGTAGCCAAAGCCCGTACCCTGTCGCGCGCAAGGGCAAACTCTGCCCGCACTTCAGGGTGAGAAATACGACTGGCCTGCAAATTCAGCAACGAGGCTACAATCTGAAGATTATTTTTCACCCGATGATGAATTTCACGCATCAGAAGTTCCTGATGCGCCATAGCCTTGTTCAGCCGTGCTTCATGCCGACTTAACCGGCGGGTAGCGCGGGTAAATGCCTGCCCAAGGCGTTGCAACTCCAGCGGCATGGAGCGCGTGATCCGGGCATCAAAAACGCCTTCCATCTGCCACTTCTGCACGGAATAAGTCAGGCGGCGCAGTGGCCAGACCAGAACGATATTCGCGGCTAGCGTCACCCCAATCAGGCCTGCGACCAGAAGGATCATCAGAGCCGAAATTTCCAGCACCATGGTGTGCAGGGCATCAGCTTCTCGCGGCGTCCTTTGCGTGGCCACCAAGATGTCTGCACCGCCAGCAATGCCCCCTAGAGCATAACCGCCTTCAGCTGTTGGTATGGAGACGACCGAGCCTTCACTGGCATTAAGTTTTTCCTGCAACTGATGCACCATGCCCGCAGGCGGTGGCATCCAGTGGCAATCCGTGCAGACAGAAGATAGTGTTCCATCCTGATTGACCAGCCAGGCCTGTAAAGGATTGCTTTCATCTGAAAAGGCCTGCCACCCAGCACCATTAGCCAGATAGGCTGCTTTTCTGGAAAGCTGCAAAATACCAACGAGATAGCCGCGTGTTTCCGGAATGGAGAGGAAAATGGCCGGGACCGTAATGCGCAGAAAAGACCCTTTAGAATCCGGGTTTCCATCTTCTTGCACAGCTTCCAGCAAGGTGCCCTGAAAAGACGGGGCTGGTTCAGCAACCCCGATTTCGCGGCATTCACTTCCCGGAGGTACGATGGTCTGGATAACCTGACCATCACCATCCAGAATTCCCAGAAAACAGTAGCGCTGGCCGCTCATCGTTTCAGCCAGACGCAGGGCGTGCCCTATCTGTTCAGGGGTAAGCCCCATGCCACCGATGGTTTCCAGCGCACTGCGCAGGCGGTCAGTATCATGCCGAAACTGGAGGTCCAGCCGGGCAATGGCCGTGGCAGCACGCTGAGCGCTGCCAACCATGAGTTCATTATAGTTATGAAGGGCCAGAACGGCACTGATCGACAAAACCGGAATGCCGGAAAGGCAGATCAGCAGCCGCATCCGCGCGCTGGTGGTTGCAAAAATATGGCCCATCCCAGACAGCAGGGAGAGAAAGAAGTAGCGCATTGAGCGCCAGCGCCTTCTCTCCTTTCTCCGCTGATCGGAGTTATTCTCCGCGATCGTCTTCAATCAGTTTCAGCAATTCTTCTGGAATGGGCTCATTGGCCACGTCATCGAAAAGCTGATGGAGCCCGCGCTTCAACCAGAGATCAAAGGCCTGATCGGATGTCGTCTCTGGTTTTTTCGTCGGCTTTTTATTCATGGTCTTGTCCATCTGGTGGTACCGCCGCACCCGGCCTGATGGAAAGGTCACATCGTCTGCGTAAGTCATCATCTGACATGCCCAAGCCCGCTCAGTCTCTTCCACGTCTTCTGGTGAGCGAAAGCCCACACTCTCCTGTTGGTCAGATGGCTTTGGAAGCGTTCTGACCCTCTTTCCGACTGAGCTTGCGGCGCAGTGTGACTGCCTGCGCTTTAAGCCGATCGTTCCCGACGTGCTCTTCACCTGTCATCCAGATTTCAAGCTGTCGTCTTGCCCGGAATACACGACTTTTGGCTGTACCAACAGCGCATCCGGCAACATCTGCCAGTTCCTGATAGCTCATTCCTTCAATCACACCCAGAACCAGAGCTTCCCGCTGGTCGTCTGGCAGACGTGCAAGGGCTGCATCCAGATCTTTTAGAACGATCCGGTCTTCATGCGGGGCATTGGTTGCCAGAAAAGAAGCGGGCATGTCGTCTATATCGGTCGTATCGCGTTTTTTGCGCAGATCAGAAATAAAGCGGTTGCGTAGAATGCGATGCATCCACGCTGCAAAGTTTGTGCCCGGCGCAAAGCTGTTCTGGGCAGACAGTGCATTGCAAACGGCATCTTGCACCAGATCTTCCGCAGCGGCTCGGTTGCGGGTGAGTGCAAGAGCCTGAACGCGCAGTTTAGGGAGAATTCCGATAACCTGATCGTGGAATGAAAGTGTCATGGTCTTTTCCTCCGCCATTTGCATTGTCTTGCAGGAAGAATGAATGGCGGGACGGAAAAGTTACGCCGACGTTCAAAAAAATCGTTCACTAAAATGTTACATTCATTGGGGCGACCTAATTTTCCGTGTCAGGACTTTCCAGTAATAGCTGTAATTGCGTTCGCGCACGTGAGACGCGGGTTTTCATGGTGCCCACAGTTACACCACAGACCATAGCGGCATCTTCATATGCCATTTCCTGTGCGCCAATCAGTACGAGCGCTTCCCGCAAGAGTGGGGAAAGGCGCCATAAAAGCGCATCCAGTTCCTGAATGGTCTCTCTCTCCTGTAAGAGAGAGCGGCTGGGTGCCGTCCGGTCAGGGCTTGCGGCGTAATCACTTAACACTTCCTGTTCGCGGTTTCGGCGCCGGGTTTGTTCCAGAAAAAAATTTCGTAAGATAGAAAAAAGCCACGCCTTGAGGTTTGTGCCTAATGAAAATTGATCTGCATTGCTGAGGGCTCGGACAACAGTTTCCTGCACCAGATCATCCGCCAAAGTCGCGTCTCTTGCCAAAAAACGTGAAAATGCACGCAATGACGGAATCAATGCTAACAACTCTGTGCGAGAGAAGGATGCCGTGGCAACATTGTCGGAATGTTGTCGGTCTCGAATCAGAACACTTCCCCTTTTCTGTAAACAATGACACATATCATCGTTACGGTTGTGCTTAATCTAAGCCCTACTCCACGCTAAGGAGCCTTGTCATGCCAGAGTCGCTGCGCAGCGCTTTAATTCAGGCGTTACCCTATGGCAGGCGTTATGCCCGCGCACTGACCGGAAGCCAGCCCTTGGGAGATCTTCTTGTCGCGGAAAGCCTGCGCACACTTACAACGAGCCAGCAGGTAGATGATCTACCTTCTCTTTGCAGGCTTTATCAGGCCATATCCAGACATTTTGCAGGACAGCCCGAAAATGACGGACCGGAGCATGGCCTCTCCATTGTGCAGCGCCAGCTCCTTCTTCTGACAACACTTGAAGAAGTTTCTCTTGATACAGCAGCCAGAATTGTCGGACTTTCGGTTAAAGAGACTTCGGAAGACCTTGAAAGCGCATATGCTTACCTGAAAACCGGTATTCAGACATCTGTCCTGATTATTGAGGACGAACCCATTATCGCCATGGATATTGAAGAGCTGGTGCTGCAATGCGGGCATAAGGTGGCAGGGGTGGCCCATACACAGGCCGACGCCATTCGTCTGGCAAAAGAAACGCGGCCCGGCCTGATTCTGGCAGACATTAACCTTGGTGCAGGCGGTGATGGCATGAGAGCTGTGGCCGAAATTACCAAAAGTCATTCAGCTCCGGTTATTTACGTCACGGCGTATCCTGAGCGGCTGCTAACGGGCGAAACGTCTGAGCCCAGCTTTGTTATCACCAAACCGTTTGAACCTTTGACGCTCGCTGTGGCGACCTATCAGGCCGTCAGCAATCGTAATATGGTGCGGGCAAAAGGGCCTGTTGCGTAATAGCCTCTTGCGTCCGGTGAAACTCTGCCACAGAAACAGGGAATGGCTCCCCCTCTCCTTATCCTTCAAGACATTATTCTCACACTTGGCGGCAACCCTTTGCTTGATAAAGCAGGTTTTTCCGTTTCAGCTGGTGAGAGGTTGTGTCTGGTCGGGCGTAATGGCTCCGGCAAATCCACCCTCCTGAAAATTGCAGCAGGCGTTATCAAGCCTGACTCAGGGTCTTTGTTCCTGCAGCCCGGCGCAAGCCTGCGCTATCTGCCGCAGGAACCGGACCTTTCCGGTTACGCCACAACAGCAGATTATGTGCTGGCGCAGATTACCGACCCTTCATCCGAATGGCGGGCTGCGGCCATGTTGGACGCTCTGGGCCTGACCGGAGCAGAAAACCCGGCAACGGCATCCGGTGGTGAAGCACGGCGTTGCGCCATTGCTGGTGCGCTGGCGTCTTC
>NZ_CALLXM010000150.1 GCF_937875265.1 uncultured Acetobacter sp.
GCCGCTGGGAACCAGACGGGCAAGAACCTGCGGGCGGCCAATCAGCGGCAGAAGGTCGCTGAGTTCCGGTCCATGTTCTTCACCTGTCAGAGCCAGACGCAGGGGGCGGAACAGCGTCTTGCCAGAGCGGCCTGTCTGCTCGCGCAGAGCGGTGGTCCATGTTTTCCACGTTGTGGTGTCCCACGGTTCCGCAGGAAGCAGGTCAGCAGCCTGTTTCAGGAAATCCTGTTCCTCTTCCTGCACAGGCGGGACCAGCGTGCCATCCGTTACGGTGTGCCACAGCCGTGCTTCAGAGAGCAGGTCAAGGTTGCCCCGGATTGCCAGCCAGAAGGCTTCCGTAGCGCCCTCAGGCAGGCGGTCTTTGACAGTTTCAAACGGAAGCTGACCCAGCAGTTTGTGGTTCAGCGTCAGCATCTGATGCGTATCAAACCGTGCCGCAGAGCGTGAGATGTGGGAAATATCATACACCGCAGCCTGCTCAGCAAACGGCAGCAGAACCGGGTCATCCGAACTGCCCAGACGCGCCAGATAAGACGTCAGGGCTTCAGCTTCAATTCCATCCTGCCGCAGGGTGCGCAAAGACAGCGCATCAAAGCGTTTGGAAAGCTTGCCGCCATTTTCATCCAGCAGCAGCGGCAGGTGTGCAAAGCGGAAATGGTCCGGTCTGGCACCCAGTGCTTCAGCAATATCAAGCTGAACGCCGGTGTTGGTCACGTGGTCTTCCCCGCGAATGATGTGAGTGACGTCTGTTTCCAGATCATCCACCACAGAGGCCAGCGTGTAGAGCACGGTGCCGTCGGTACGCACCAGAACCGGGTCAGACACAGATGGCAGTTTAACCTGACAGGGGCCCATCACCAGATCGCGCCAGTGGACAACGGTGTCAGAAAGCTTGAAGCGCCAGTAGGGCACTTTACCGTTGGCTTCTGCCTGATTGCGCTGTTCCGGTGTCAGCTTAAGCATGGCGCGGTCATAAACCGGGGCGCGGCGCTGGCGGATTTGCGTTTCCCGCTTGGCAGCGAGTTCATACTCGCTTTCAAAACAGGGGTAGAGGCGGCCGGATGCCTTCAGCCTTTTGATAGCCAGAGCATACCGCTCCAGCCGCTCGGTCTGGCGGAAGGTTTCATCCCACGTAATGCCCATCCACGTCAGATCCGTACGGATGGCTTCAACGTGGCTCTCGCGGGAGCGCTCTGTATCCGTATCATCAATACGGAGCTGAAAGCTGCCGCCGTGGCGGCGGCCAAACAGAGCATTAGCAAGAGCAAGGCGGGCATTGCCAACGTGCAGCATGCCGGTGGGGCTGGGCGCAAAACGAAGCTTCATGGGGTCTCTATGCCGTGAGCAGAGGGGAAATACCAGCCTCTGCCTGAGTGCAGAACAGGTTTAGTCAAAAGAGGGGTCTTCATGCTCGTCGGGCACGGCGTCCACCTCGTCTTCATCTTCTACCAGACGGCGGGGGTCCAGCGCACGCCAGTCGCGTTCCATGGGGGTGGCGCGGGTGGCGGCAAAGTCATCCAGTTCATTAGCGGAATGCCAGCCATCTTCCCCGGCGTCCTGCACAATGGCGTCTTCCCCAAAGCTGAGCCATGCTGTCAGCACATCCTTGGCGGAGGAACCCGGCATACGGCACCGTTCCACGCTGTCCCGCGTATAGGCGCGGGCAAACGCGTTGGCATGGGCCAGGTCATGAAAGCCGCCGACTTCTTCCGTAATATTATCTTCCGCACCACCGGACTGGTCCATAATGCGCACGCGCCATGTCTTGTCCTCAGGGGAGGTGGTTTCCGTCATGCCTGTTTGCCTTTCTGTATCTTACGCGCGGACGGAAGCAGAAACTCACGCCCGATTTTTACGCGTTCCACGCCGTTGTAAGAGACAATATCGGCTGTGGCATAGGTTTCGTTCCATCGGTCGGGAATAAAAGACCCGGTGCCGACAATATCAACCGGGGCACGCGCATCCGCCATGCAGGCGCACTTGGTCACGCCAAACCCGGAAGACGCGATAATTTTCACATTCGGGAAGCCCGCTTCATCCAGTGCATCCCGCATGCGCCATACGGCAGCGGCGGATACCCCGGTGCCAATCAGGTAGCGTAGCTCAGAATCTGAGCGATACCGGCGCAGCGACTCCGGTGCATGCCGGTCCAGCACAGCGTAGGAAAGCTGTGGGTTCAGCCCTTCCAGAAAGCGCCCACCATGAGTGTCCAGCCGCACGGCCAGACGGCCTTCCACGGCGAGGTCTGGAAAGCGCCTGCAGACGGCCAGAGCGTCCGTAATTTCCTGCCCGAAATAATCGACCAGCACGACCAACGTGGCACCCGGATACATCTCGTGGAACATTTCCGCAGCGCGCACCGTAGAGCCTGCATAGCCAATAAGGGCATGCGGCATGGTGCCTGCGCCCTCCTGAGCATTGAAGAAAGGCGCTACGGCATCATTCGCGGTGCCGACAAAGCCAATGGCTCCATCGCGCTGTGCAGCGCGCCCCCCAACGGAAGCCGCATAGGCCATGAGTTCCTGCATTTCAAACCCGGCACAGTGGCGGGCATCCATGGCCAGAAATCTGGTGCGGGGCAGGGAGATGGCAATCTGATAGGCGCGGTGTGCCGCCACACAGGGGCTGCCCAGCTTTTGTAGTAGCAGGGTTTCAAGGTCTGCAAGATGGGTAAAGGACCCGGTGATGTACACCAGCGGTTCACCCGCACCCACCCAGTCGCCCTCGGGGTGCGCAAGCTCAATCGTGTAGGGACTGTTGCGTTCCGCCATGACGTTTTTCAGCCATTCCAGCATCAGCCCCGGTGCGGAAATAACCGGACGGCGGATGAAGAAGGCATATGTCACCTGACAATCGCCAAAATGGGAGACAATTTCCCGCGTGCGATTGAAATAGGAATCCGTCCGCGCATGAATAGTTGCGTCGGGTAACGGGGCCGATGTGTAAGCCGTAGTCAGGCCGGGCGCATTCGTGCCCTCTGGGGAATGCGTCATGCTCTCAGCGCTCCATTCCGGTTTTTGAGTGCACGGATGATGGTCTGTCCGGAGGGTGGGGTAAAGGCACCCCCCGGCTATGTGATACAGA
>NZ_CALLXM010000151.1 GCF_937875265.1 uncultured Acetobacter sp.
CCAAAATACGGGATAACCGCAGTGATTCGCCGGGCAGACCCACGCCGCAGCGCATCCAACATGACCAGCAGTTCCATCAGATTGTCATTTGTCGGGGTGCAGGTGCTCTGGATGACGAACACATCCTCACCGCGCACATTTTCATGAATTTCGACAAAGACTTCCATATCCGCAAAGCGGCGGACAGTCACATCACACAAAGGCAGGGACAGTTCCGCGGCAACGGCCTTGGCCAGCGGCAGATTGCTGTTACAGGCGACAATCTTCATGATAAGGAGGGTTCCCGGCTTTTCTACGTTAGGGTGAGACAGCGACAGCGGGGCCGGGTTTAGCAACCACAAAGGCTGTTGTCATCCATGTTGAGGCGCTCGACAGGGCAGACAAATGCGCAACGTGACAAAAAAGCACGCTTTGAACATCCCGCTCCTCACCCGGCCTCTTGCACAGAGACACTCTGTTCTCTATCGCCATGGAGTATCATGGACAGCATCCAGAACTCACCCGCAGCCGGATATACACCCTCCGCCAACACAGCGGCCCCTGTGCTTACGCTGCTACCAGAAAAAGGCGCGTCCTACTTCCGCCATGCCTGGCTGGACATGCTTTCTGGTATCAAACTGGCGCGGCTGGGTGCCACGCTGGGCTGGCTGGATATCAAGCTGCGCTACCGTGGTTCCATCCTCGGCCCGTTCTGGCTGACAGCCTCAACCGCAGTCATGGTCGCGGCCATGGGGGTGCTCTACGCCTATCTTATGAACATGGATGTGCATAAATACCTGCCCTTCCTGACCCTTTCGCTTGTGCTCTGGGGGTTTGTGGGCAGCACCTTGCAGGATGGATGCACCACCTTTACCTCCGCCGCAGGGCTGATCCATTCCGCCCGGATGCCCTATAGCCTGCACGTTCTGCGCGCCACGGTGCGCAATCTGCTGACTGTGGCGCACAACATCCCGGTCGCGGTGGTCGTTTTCCTGTGGTTTCAGGTTGTTCCCACATGGTCCTGGACCATGCCTGCTGCCTGTGCCCTGTGGATTTTTGACAGCTTCATGGCCACCCTGCTGCTGGGCGTTCTGGGGGCCCGCTTCCGCGATGTGCCTCCCATTGTGGCTAGCACCCTGCAAATCCTGTTTTTCGTGACCCCCATCCTGTGGGCGCCTGAACTGATGAAAACCGGCCAGAACTGGCTGCTGCTGGACCCGTTTTTCCCCCTGATGGAAATCCTGCGGACACCTTTTACCGGTGATATTGTCAGTGCTGCCATATGGCCCGCAGCACTTGGCTGGTCTGCGGGGCTGACCGTGTTCACCTTCGCACTGTTTGCCCGCATGCGGGCCCGTCTGGCTTATTGGGTGTAACACATGGTCGGTATTACTGTCCGCGATCTGGAAATCTCTTTCCCACTTTACCACGGCAGCGCCCGCAGCCTGAAAAAGACGCTCAGAAACTCTCTGAGCGGTCGGTTCACGCATGATCAGCGTGAGCGTGTGGTGGTGCAGGCCCTACGGGATGTGAGTTTCACCCTGAACCCCGGTGACAGGCTGGGGCTGGTTGGTGGCAATGGCGCGGGCAAAACTACACTCCTGCGCGCTTTAGCGGGCATTTATGAGCCGGTGGGCGGCAGCGTGACTGTAGAAGGGCATATCGGCACCCTGCTGGATCCTTCGCTGGGTATGAACATGGAGCTGACAGGCCGCGAGAATATTCGCCTCCGTGGTATGTTTGCAGGACTTTCCCCCTCTGACATCAGCGATGTGGAAGCCGATGTGGAAGCCTTTGCCGGGCTTGGCTCCTTTCTGGACCTGCCGGTACAAACCTACAGCTCCGGCATGACCGTGCGGCTTTCCTTCGGGCTGGCCACCGCCATTATGCCCGATGTGCTGCTGATGGATGAATGGTTCATGGCGGGGGATGCCTCCTTCCGCCAGCGTGCCCGCAAGCGGCTGGAAACGCTGGTGTCCAAAGCCGATATTCTGGTGCTGTCCAGCCACATGGCAGATATCATGGCCGACTGGTGCAACAGGCTGATCTGGCTGGAAGAGGGAAAAATCCGCATGGATGGTCCCACCCGTAACGTTCTGGAAGCCTATCTGGGCCACCCGCTGGAAAATCTGGACAAGAAGGACGATACCCCAGACCCCATTCTACCTGCACCGGACACTGCCGAACCGACTATCTGCTACTGAGCACCCCCTCCCTTGTTCCGCGCCGTGCGCTCCCGGAAGACAGGACATTCAGCTTTCCCCATTCGCGCCGCGTATCGGGCATGACATACTACTCTCTGGATTACGCCGGATTGACACAATACGGCCCCCGCCAAGGTACCAGAACGGAGCATATATGACCCGGCAAAATCCGCCCCGCAGACAGGCAGCCTGTTTCACAACCGGCAGTATCATGCGGCATGTGGTCGTTATGGCTGGCACCGGCGCCATTGGCCTGATGGCAGTGTTTGCGGTGGACATGCTCAACATGGTCTATATCGCGCACCTGAATGATCCGGCTCTGACAGCCGCCATCGGGTTTGCTGGAGCCGTCATCGGCCTGCAGATTGCTGTCTCCATTGGCATGACCATTGGCCTGAGTGCCGCCACGGCACGGGAAATTGGCGCGGGGCGACATGAGGAAGCCCGGCATATTGCCTCGTCCTCCCTCATCGTCACGCTGGCTATCGCCCTGCTGCTGGGGCTGTGCACCTCACTGGCCGCGCACCCCGTGCTGCACCTGTTTGGTGCGCGCGGTGATGCTCTGGAACACGCCACAACCTATCTGCGCGTTGTCAGCCCCTTTCTGCCGCTTATTTGCGTTGGCATGGGGGCGTCCTCCCTGATGCGCGTGGTGGGTGATGCAAAAGGTTCCATGCACATTACGCTGCTGGGGGCAGTGGTCGCCGCCGTGCTGGACCCACTAATGATTTTCGGGCTGCATGAAGGGCTGACGGGAGCTGCCATCAGCACCGTGCTATCCCGCCTTGTGGTGGCAACGGCTGGTCTGCGCGGAGCCATGCGGCATGACATGATTGCCCGTCCATCTCCCTCCCGCATTCTGTCCGATGCCCGGCATGTAGGGTCCGTCGCCATGCCGGCCAT
>NZ_CALLXM010000152.1 GCF_937875265.1 uncultured Acetobacter sp.
GGGCTGCTTCTGCCGGGGCTGGCTGGGTCTCCGGTTCGGCCGGGATGTCGTCATCTACGACATCAGGAAGAGCAGGGTCCTTGCCAAAGCGGTTATCCAACCAGCGGAACAGAGGCGTGCGGAAGTAGTAAATCACAACGGATGACCAGATGATCAGAGCAACAAAGGCAATAACCAGATTCAGCATGGTGGTTTTTCTTTTCAATCCGTTATTTCTGAGCGGAAGGTAAGGGCACAATGGGGCCGGAGACAAGGGCGCTTTTATGGCGGGCTTTATTTAATACAGGGAAGATGCGTTGTGGGTCTTGAAGAAATTACGGCAAGCAGGCAGAGAGAGAACATGAGTGACGTTCTCCATGAATGCCCGCCCGGTCAGGGTGAAGATCCAGTTCCTCCCACTTCACGCTCGGCGCTGGATGCAGAGGCTGTAAAAGTTGCTTACCGTAGGTGGGCTGCCGTCTATGATACCGTTTTTGGCGGTATTTCAGGCGTTGGTCGCAGGCGTGCGGTTGAAGCTGTCAACGCACTATCTGGCACCAAAGTGCTTGAAGTTGGTGTGGGGACGGGACTTGCTCTGCCCTGTTACACTCAGGACAAAGAAATTACCGGCATTGACCTGTCTGGTGACATGCTCGCCCGTGCGCGTGAACGCGTGCAGAGAGAGCATCTGACCAATGTTGAAGGTTTGCTGGAAATGGATGCGGAAGAGACCAGCTTTGCTGATGCCTCTTTCGATATTGCAGTTGCCATGTTCGTGGCCTCTGTTGTGCCGCATCCGCGCAAGTTGCTGCGTGAGCTCAAGCGTGTTGTGCGCCCCGGTGGCCATATTCTGTTCGTGAACCATTTTCTGGCGCCTAACGGCGTCCGTGGTGCGGTGGAACGAAGCATGGCGCGGGCTTCCCGCTCTCTGGGCTGGCATCCTGATTTTGCCATGGAATCCCTGTTGCCGCCGGATGATCTGGTGCGCGCACGGATCCAGCCAGTGCCTCCGCTGGGCCTTTTCACGCTTGTGACACTCGACCGGACATAAAATCTAACCTCGCTACGGTCGTCGCCCTTTCTGAACAAGGCAGGGCAGACGGCGGCGCGGGACTTAACGGGTCGTGCGTCTGTAGAAAAACCGTTATTATACGCCTTTTACAGAGTCCGCAGAGCCCATAGGAACCATGGGGTTTGAAAAGGTAAAGGTCACCAAAATGACTTTTACTGGGCAAAAAGCCGGAACGGGAAGAGAAGCATGAACAAGCAGGCTGCATCAGGTAGGGGTGTGGGGGCAGGGTATCTGCTCGTTGCCGCAGTTGCGGGTCTGCTTGGTGGTGGGGCCTCTGTTTTGCGTCAGGCTGGCCTGATGCCGGATCATGGTCTCTGGCCTGTTCTTGAACATATCCATGCTCCTCTGATGCTTCTTTTTGTTGTTATTCCCGCACTTGTATGCGGCTTCAGCAACCTCTGGCTGCCACGTGCACTGGGGCGGGCTGGTATGGTTTTGCCCGTGCTGAACTATGGTGGCCTGGGGCTGGTTGCTGCATCCGGCATTCTGGCCGTCGTCACAGGCGGGCAGGCTCCTGCCATTCTGCTCTGGTGTGCTGGCCTTCTGTGTGCCGTCATGACCGTGCTGGCGACAATTTTTGACAGCCGTGCTGATGCTGACAAGAAACAGCCATTTTCTCCGTTTGTCTGGGGGGAAATGCTGGCGTCTGCCGTGCTGCTGATCACTGTGCCGGTTCTGGCCGCCGTTATGACGCATCAGCTTCTTTCCGGCGCACAGACTGAGATGCTCCCACTCCTGAATGGTTTTGCGGAGCCTGTTACCCTTGTCACGCTGCTGGCTGGTTTTGGCCTTGTGTTTGAGACCGGAGCTCAGGGTAGCCGTTTTTCTGAAAAACCCGTTATTGCCATTATGACAGCCACGGCTGCGGCTTCCGTAATCGTCTGGGTTCGAGGTGTTTTTGCGCACGGGCTTGCTGGTAGTGCACAGCAGACGGGCCTGCTGGCCAACACAGAAGGTGCCGTTCTGTTTTCTTCCACACTGGCTTCTGTTTTGTTGGCCGCATTGTGGATGGCAGGCACATGGCGCAGCCGCCTTTCCCTGCGTGTTCCCATGCTGTGGGGGCTTGGTTTTCTGGCCGTGGTGTCTACGGGGTGGGTGGCTCAGCTTGTGCGGGGTGATGGACTTCACTCAGCGCTTCAGCTTGGTGCAGTTTATGCGGCCTTTTGTGGCCTTTACCTCTGGCGCGGAGAAAAAGGCGGATACTGGTATCCTCGCCCTCTGGCCCTTTTACAGTTTGCCCTGATGGCGACGGCAACAGGCTTATCCTTTTTCCCGCTCTCTGCTGTTGGGCAGATCTGGAGCGGCTGCCTGCTTGGCGTATCCCTTCTGTGCTTCCTGGGGACTATGGGGATGAGCTTTATGCAGAACCGGAAAGTAATGGAAGACAGCGCGGCATCCGCCCCGCGTGTGCAGAGAATCTCTGGTGAAGAGGTCGTGCAGTCATGAGTGACACTGTCGCCACAACGGCTCCGGCGGGACGTATGCGGTTCAAAGCGGACCGGGTCGGCACAACTGCAAAAGACTGGGTTCAGCTTCTCAAGCCGCGTGTGATTTCACTGGTCGTGTTTACCGGCGCGGCTGGGATGATCATGGCTCCGGGGCACCTGAACCCGTTTGTGGGTGCCGTGGCTATTCTGTGCATCTGTCTGGCGTCTGGTGCCGCTGGTGCCATCAATATGTGGTACGACCGGGATATTGATGCCGTCATGCAGCGCACCATTACCCGGCCTATTCCGGGTGGCCGCATTCCGCCGCAGGAAGCTCTGGCCTATGGGGTGGGGTTATCCTGTCTGTCTGTTTGCCTGATGTGGATGGCAACCAATGCCTTGGCCGCCGGCATTCTGGCATTCTCGATCTTTTTCTATGCTGTTATTTACACCATGTGGCTTAAGCGCTCCACGCCGCAGAATATTGTGATTGGTGGTGCTGCCGGGGCTTTCCCGCCCATGATCGGCTGGGCCGCTGCGACCGGCCATATGGCTGTGCTGCCGGTGGTCATGTTTGGGATCGTATTTTTCTGGACCCCGCCGCA
>NZ_CALLXM010000153.1 GCF_937875265.1 uncultured Acetobacter sp.
CCGGCGCATGGGGGCCGGATGCTCGTCTGGCCTGGGCGCGTCAGCCCGCGCGGGATGGCTATCCGGTTGGCGCACGCTGGCCCAGCCCGAACGAGTTGCGGAACGTCCTGCTGCCCTTTGCCAACGCGCTTCGGCGCAACGCTGCAGGCAGCCGTGCCCTGCTGGCGCTCATTCCGGACCCGGCGGCTCAGCCTTCGGCAACTGCCCCCACCCCGTAAGACCCCACCACACAGGAGCTCTCATGGCCAAAACCAGAAAACCCCGCACCAGCACAGCAGAGACCAGCGCCACACGCCGCACCCTTTCTGAAAACGGCCCCACATCCGAGCGCCGCGCCCGCTCGGAATTTGTTGGCACAGCACCACCGCGTGTTCTGCGCACCGTGCAGGCCCTGCTGCTGGCCGGGGACATCACCCAGCCCGCCGCCGATGCGGCTGAGCGCTGGTATCGGGATTACGTGTTTGGGTATTGTGATTACGTGGAGTTTTCAGACCAGCACCTCACCAGCACACTCACCCGGCACGATGCCGTGTCCTGGCAACTGGTCCGTGCTCGCGCCATGGCACGGGTTACTGCGGTGCGGGAGGCGCTGGGCCTGTGCGCTCATCAGCGCCTGCGGATGCTGCTGGTGGATGAACTCTCGTTTCGCGCTATGGGGGAGGCCCTGTTTCCTACCATCTCCGCAAGCTCCTCCCAGCGCAAAATTGCTGCCCAGTGCGCATTGTTGCTCGAACAGCTTGCCGCACGGGAGGAGGCCGGGCGTAAGGCCGCCAAAGCCAGCCGTGCGGGCAAAAACAATGCTGCTCCGGCCCCTGCTCTTACAGAACAGGGTTGACGGGCAGGGGTGATTCAGAACAGGGCAGGGGGAGAGGCCCACAGCATCAGTATGGATCAGAGAAGCATGACCCAAAAACTCTACATCTATGACCACTGCCCCTTCTGCGTAAAAGCAGAGATGATTTTCGGGCTGAAGAACCTCCCTTTTGAGCGCATGATTCTGCTCAATGATGATGAGGCTGGTCCCATTGGCATGGTTGGCCGCAAATCTCTTCCCATTCTGGAAGAAGAGGGCCGCTTCATGCCGGAAAGCATGGATATCGTCGCCCATATTGACCAGCAGGGCGCCCCCGTCCTGACGGGCACACCCAACCCGGTGATTACGGAATGGATCAACGCCACAAGCAGCACGCTTTACCGCCTGTTTCTGCCGCGTGCCGCCTGTGCCCCGCTGCCGGAATTTGCCACCACGGCTGCACGGGCCTATTTCGTACGGAAAAAGGAAGAATTTACTGGACCGTTCTTTGAAATCCTCAAAGACAGCTCAGGGGAAATTTCCAACCTGAACAAAATGCTGGAAATGCTGGCACCGCTTATTCGCAGCCCGGAGGCGGTTAACGGCACGCTGTCCACAGATGATATTCACCTGTTTGCACATCTGCACAGCCTCTCGCTGATTAGCGGCATTGTCTACCCCCCCGCCGTTCAGGCCTATCGTCAGAGCATGTCCCGCCTGTCCGGCGTTGGCTTGTATGACGCCATTGCGGCCTGAGGCACCCTCAAAAAAGAGCAGGGAAAATTTCAGGAAGGCTGAGCTTCTCTCTAAAAAATAAGGGAAGATCAGTATTTTTCATGAAAAAAGGACTCTGGCCAGATGTGTGGGCCGGAGTCCTTTTTGTTTTAGTCACATTATTTCGTCGCGTCATCAGCTGGGAAAGCTTCTTCCAGCTGCGTGTCAGACACGCGCCAGACGGCATTTCCCACATCATCCGCCACCAGCAGTGCTCCGGTCTGGTCCAGCGCCAGCCCCACCGGGCGACCGTGCACATGGTCTTCATCCGGGGTGAGGAAGCCCGTCAGCACATCTACAGGCGCGCCGGAGGGGCGACCGTTCTGGAACGGCACAAAGATGACTTTGTAGCCGCTCTTTGGTCTGCGGTTCCAGGAGCCATGCTGGGCAATAAAGGCCCCATTCCGCCAGGCGGCGGGTAAGGTACTATCTTGTGCAAAGACCAGGCCAAGGCTCGCTGTATGCGGACCAAGCGCGTAGTCTGGCGCAATTGCTGTGGCAACCAGTGCCGGGTTCTGCGGTGTCACGCGGCTGTCCACATGGCCGCCGTAATAGCTGAAGGGCCAGCCATAAAAAGCCCCTTCCTTCACGGATGTCAGGTAGTCTGGCACCAGATCACTGCCGATTTCATCCCGTTCATTGACCGCAGCCCACAACGCGCCGGATTGTGGCTCCCATGCCAGCCCGTTCGGGTTGCGCATGCCAGTGGCAAACGGTGTGAGGGTTTTGGTGGCAAGATCCAGCTTATCAATCCGCGCCCGCCCTTCTTCCACATGCAGGCCGTTTTCAGCCACATTGCTGTTGGACCCGATGGTCACGTACAGGGAAAGCCCATCGGGGCTGGCCAGAATGTTCTTGGTCCAGTGGTGGTTGTAGCCTGAGGGGAGATCTACCATTTTTTCACCGGGTGCAGTAATGACTTTCTGCCCGGTCTGATAAGGAAAACTCAAGATGGAATCAGCATTTGCCACATAAAGTGTGTTCGCAATCAGTGCCATACCGAAGGGCGAGGACAGATGATCTAAAAAGACACTGCGTTCTTCCGCAATGCCATCGCCATCCGCATCACGCAGCAGGATAATACGGTTCGGGCTGGGCACATCCGCCCCTACAAGGCCCTGAATGGCATGAGCAACACGGTTTTTGAACGAGGTCACGTCCGTGCCGGGAGAATTGGTTTCTGCCACCAGCACATCCCCGTTTGGCAGGGAATACAGCCAGCGCGGATGGTTTAGCCCAGTTGCGAATGCCTTAACGCTCAGCCCTTCAGACGCATGAGGCATTTCCCCGTTTTTCCAGCCAAGCGGGCGCGCAATGTTCACGGTGGGCATTAAGGTGGCATTGGGCGGTGGCAGCTTTGGGTGCAGCCCTGTTCCGGCAGAAACCGGCAGCTGCGCGTATTCCGGGCGCAACACAAATTTGTAGGTTCCGGCGCCCACAATCATAAGAGCAATACCCAGCCCCATAAGATAACGGCTCGTACGTGTCATAGTGTGCTCATTCCTGTTCGTCAGGCACACGGTCACGGAGATGTGCCGGAGCCTCTAAAAGATGAATTTTATGTAATCTTTATCAGACCAACGCAAGAAAAACTGTCAGACTGCGCATCTCGTCTTACTTCAACACCAAAGGGTTGGGGAAGTTCAGTCAAACTCCCTTTCTTATGGAAGTTGAAAAGCAGGTTGAGCGTTTTCAGCGTGATTGTTTAGTTTTAACCAGCCTGCACTGAGATCAAAAACGTAGAAAGATCAGCTTGTCCTTTTCACCTAAGGTCATCAGTTCGAATAAAGGCAAGCTTACCATGCAACGCGTATCATCTCCATATATGAGGAAAGCAGAAAACTGAGCAACGGCATGTTGTCGTTCTGTTTGTGAAGAGTGTTCTGAATGATAAAATTCGCATAACTCATTTAAACAGAGAGAGAATTTTTTCCAGTGCGAGCATGCTACGATTTTAGTGTTAAAATAAAAGATAGATATGATCAAAATATTAATTTCTTTTGGAAATCCTTAAAAATAATCCATTAAAAATACTCTTACTGTTTATCTTTCCTTGCTCGGAGGCCGTGCTGCCCTGGTCTTGCGCCTGCGCGTGGTCAGTCTTACTCCTTCTGCATCATCGCAAAAGTGTTGCCGTGAAGGGTTTTTAAAAACCCTATGCTGCTCTTGCAAACATCACCGCATAATTATGTTCAAAGCTGGCTTATTTTACACAGCTTTGCAGATATTCTCAGGAGTCCTCATGGCGGGTTCATTCCCGGCTTCGGGCCTGCACAAGGGGGCAGTGTTCTGTTCGGCTGCCACATGGTGGGTGCTGGCAGCGCGTAAGGGGTCGCTTTTTGTGGTCTGCCCCCTTATGTGCCAGGCAGAAAACTGTCACCGGGCGGATATCCCGGTTCCGTGGGCGGAAGCCCTGCGGGTGGGCTGTCCGGATGGCGCGGTCGTGCGCTGCCGCCCGGTTCTGCGGTCTTCCGTACCATGCCTGTCTTGCCGTGGGCAGTTCAGCCATAGCCTGACAGAGCGCATCCTGAGTGCCCTTCTTGCGGAACTCCGGTGTCGCGCTCAGGAAGATGCCTCGGCTCCGCACTCTATAAAAACTCCGCTGAGGCATCGGGGCAGATTTCAAACATCTGCTTCCTGTTCCGGGGCCTTTCAGTTGCCTGCTCTGCGCCCCGAACCACGTTCTCCCCGTGCCCTTCATTTTTTCTGAAACTATATGACAGAAAAACAGACACTCCCGAAGAGACGAAGCCGAAAGGCCCCGGAAAAAGTATCTGATCCTCAGCTGCTCACCGCACATCCCGCCATCACCCCGCTGGATATTTTCACCCGCGTTATGCTGGGGGATGAAACCATTACTGACCGTCAGTTTGACGCAGCCAAAGTAGCAGCACCCTATCTGCACCCCAAGCTGGCGGGTTTGTCCATGAATGCGGTTATCCGCCGTGGGGTCGAAGAGTTTTCAGATGATGAACTCAGCACACTTGCGCAAACAGGCGCAGCAGGCAGCACGAACTGAGCTTGCCCGCCGCACCGCCGCCCGGCACGGGCTTTTAGCGTTCACGGACTACACCATGCCGGAGTATCAGCCCGGTGCGCATCATCATCTTTTGTGTGAAAAGCTGGATGCTGTGGAACGTGGGGCTATCACACGGCTGATGGTTTTCATGCCGCCTCGTCATGGAAAATCTGAGCTGACCAGCAAGCGTTTTCCAGCATGGTATCTTGGGCGTAACCCAAAGCGGCAGGTTGTATGTGCGTCCTATGGTGCATCCCTCGCGCAGGATTTTGGGCGAGACGTCCGTAACCTTGTTGCCTCCCGCCGCTTTGGTTCGCTGTTCCCTACCGTCACACTGGCAGCGGACAGCAGTGCGCGAGATGCCTGGCACACGGCGCAGGGCGGCATGTATGCCAGTATGGGCATTGGGGGTAGCCTTACGGGGAAAGGTGCGCATCTCGCTATTGTGGATGATCCTGTCAAGGACAGGCAGGATGCTGAAAGCCCCGCTCGCCGTGCCGCAGTGTGGGACTGGTATCGCGCCGTGCTGCGTACGCGCCTCATGCCCGGTGGCGCAATTGTTCTGGTCATGACGCGCTGGTCCCCGGATGACCTCGCAGGCCGCCTGCTGGATGACATGCAAAGCGGCACCGGCGAGGCATGGGACATCCTGCGTCTTCCGGCCCTCGCGGAGGTGGCTGACCCCCTCCACCGCGCCCCCGGTGCGCCACTCTGGCCACAGGCCTTTCCGCAGGCTGAATTGGCCAGCATCCGTCTGGCCATTGGTGCGCGGGAATGGGGGGCGTTGTACCAGCAATCCCCCGTTCCGGCAGAAGGAACCCTGTTCCAAACCGGGATGATCACGGTGCAGCAGGCTGCCCCCGCTGGAGGCCAGACGGTCCGCCGGTGGGATCTGGCCGCCACGCGCCAGAGCACAGGCCGCAATGCGGACTGGACGGTAGGCGTTAAAATGAGCCGCCTGCCAGATGGTCGTTTTTGCGTTCTGGATGTTACCCGCCTGCGCGGAGACCCTGCTCAGGTGGAAGCCACGCTGCTTGCCACCGCAGGGCAAGACGGCCCTGCCACGCGCATTATTCTACCGCAGGACCCCGGCCAGGCGGGTGTTGCACAGGCCCGCTACCTTACGGGGCGGCTGTCCGGTTACCAGGTCAAAACCGTGCGGGAAACGGGAGATAAAGCGACCCGCGCCAG
>NZ_CALLXM010000154.1 GCF_937875265.1 uncultured Acetobacter sp.
ACGGCAAAGCACGGCTTGAGGAATTCCGAAGGCTGAAGCGACATGAGCGGCAGAGCAATCCACCGGCGTGCGCCCTTAATTTCAATGCCATGCACCAGCGTGAGCATTGTAGCGCCCAGCATGAGCGCGCCCCCCAGAAGGGAAAGCCTGAGCACTGTTTTGCGGGAGAGCATGGAAACCCCCACCACAATCAGCCCCGCAAAGCTGAGGAACATCACCTGTTTGAAAATGAACATGTTGCGGGACGCGCCAATACGCACGGCCACAGCCGGGCTTGCGGCCAGCATCAGGATATAGCCGAAGCCGATCAGAATGAACGCGCAGATCAGCGTCGTGCGGTCCACATTGCGCCACCAGCGCCCAAACAGGGAGTCATCAATGCGGGAGCCTGCCATCAGTCGGCCTTTCCTGTTCCGGTTTCCGGCTGTTCCGTAACCGTGCGGGCCAGTTCCAGAAAGCGCAGTCCGCGGGCCTCAAAGCCGGAAAACTGGTCAAAACTGGCGCATGCGGGGGAAAGCATTACCACAGGTGTGTCTGTCATCCGTGCCGCTGTATAAGCTGCGGGAACAGCGTTTTCCAGCGTGCCGGACAGCGTGAAGGGCACACCATGCGCCGCAAGCGTTTCGGCCAGTTGTGCTGCATCCTGCCCTATCAGGAACGCATGGATAATGCGCGGAAAATAGGGCGTGAGCGAGGCAATGCCCCCTTCTTTTGCCAGTCCGCCTGCAATCCAGATCAGCCGGTCATAACAGCCGAGTGCACGGGCGGAGGCATCGGCATTGGTGGCTTTACTGTCATCAATAAAGGCTACGCCGTTTTGCTCAGCAACCAGCTTCTGCCTGTGGGGCAGGCCGGGGAAAGAGAGAATGGCTGCGGCCAGTGTGGCCTCCGGCACGCCCAGAAAACGTGCCATAGCGCAGGCTGAGGCTGCATTTTCCGCATTATGGCTGCCCGGCAGGGCTGGACCCAAGTGGGCGACGCACTGGCCAGCCTGCCAGATGGCGTTGTCCTGCCCATACAGGTCACATGCCGGATTGGTGCCGGAAATGGTTAGGCATTGTGCAGGGCCAGCCTGAAGGGCTTTGGCAATCTCCTGACACCATGAGTCATCCACGCCAATCACGGCCAGATCCTGCGCAGTCTGTCCTGTAAAAACACGGGTTTTGGCGCGGGCATAGCCTTCCATGCCTGCGTGGCGATCCAGATGGTCCGGGGTCAGGTTCAGCAGGCAGGCGGCATCAAAATGCAGCGTGTCCAGCCGTTCCAGCATGTAGGATGACATTTCCAGCACATACACGCCGTTATCCGGCAGCAGAGGGAGAGCCAGCGCCGCCGGGCCGAGGTTGCCCCCGGCTGCAACAGGCAGACCTGCTTCCGCCAGAATATGGGCTAGCAGCGTGGTGGTGGTCGATTTGCCATTGGTGCCGGTAATGCCTGCAAACCGTGCCTTGCTGCCCGCCTTACGGACTGCGCGGAACAGGAGTTCCGCATCCGAGAGAATGGGAACACCGGCTTCCCGCGCCATGACGGCAACCGGGTGCGATTTTGGCAGAATATGCGGAATGCCGGGGGAGAGCACGAGGCCGTCTGTCCCGTTCAGGCTTTCAAGAGGCGCGCAGGTAATGCGGGCTGCAGCGTCCGGTGAGAGTGCTTTTACAGCTTTGGCGAGTGCCGCACGCGCGGCCTCGCCATCATCCCACGCCTGAACTGTGGCACCGCTCTGCGCTAAGGCGCACACAGCAGGCAGACCGTTCCGGCCCAGCCCCAGTACAGCAAAATGCTGCCCGGAAAAAAGTGTGGCAGGAAAGCTGCTCATCTCAGTTTCAGCGTGGCCAGACCACACAGCCCCAGCATGACGGAAACAATCCAGAACCGGATGACAATTTTCGGCTCGGCCCAGCCTTTCTTTTCAAAATGGTGATGGATAGGGGCCATCAGGAACACCCGTCGGCCTGTGCGCTTGTACCAGAACACCTGAATAACAACGGACAGCGTTTCCACCACAAACAGGCCGCCCACAATGCACAGAACCAGCTCGTGCTTGATAGCGACAGCCAGTGCGCCCAGAGCACCACCCAGAGAGAGGGAGCCGGTATCTCCCATGAAGACGGAGGCCGGAGGGGCGTTAAACCACAGGAAGCCAAGACCGGCCCCAACCAGAGCCGCGCAGAACACAGCCAGTTCTCCGGTGCCAGGCACAGCGTGAACCTGTAAGTAGTCTGCAAACACATGGTTGCCGACAATGTAGGACAGAATGGCAAAAACCAGAGCGGCAATAACCACCGGCACAATGGCCAGCCCATCCAGCCCATCCGTGAAGTTCACGGCATTACCAAAGCCGGTAATGGTGATCATAGCGAAGATGGGATAGGCCAGACCTAGCGGCAGTAGAAGGTCTTTCACAAAAGGAAAGGCCAGTTGATTGGTCAGATCATCCGGCATCATGCTTTGCAGGAACCAGCCGCACAGCAGGGACGCCGAGAATTCACATCCAAGTCGCATCCGCTTGGAAACACCATCGGTGTTGCGGCGGGCCAGTTTCCGGTAATCATCCGCAAAGCCCACAGCGCCAAAAGCAAGTGTGGTGAGCATGACGGCCCAGACAAAGCCGTTTTCAAGGTCACCCCACAGCAGGGTGGCACCAAACAGGGCGACCAGAATCAGCACACCACCCATGGTGGGGGTGCCAGCTTTTTCCAGAATATGACGTTCCGGCCCAAGGGCGCGGATTGGCTGTCCGCCGCGCTGAATGCGCCGTAGCAGGGCAATCAGCGGTCGCCCCAGCATCAGGCTGATAGCCAGCGCGGTAAAGCACGCCCCCCCGGCCCGGAAGGTGATGTAGCGGAACAGATTAAGGAGCGGGATATGCGCATCCGTCAGCGGATGTGAGACGAGAAAATACAGCATCAGGCAGGCTCCACGGCGCTCAGGCTGTTCAGAGCCATAATCACATCCCGCATGCGGCTCCCCAGACTTCCTTTGACCAGAACGGCATCCCCCTTGCGCAGAGCCGCGCAAACCAGAGGAGCCAGAGTGGCGGCGTCTTGCGCCCAGGCACCCTGCGCCGTTTTGGGCAGAGCATCAAAAAGGGATTTCATGTGGGGTCCGCAACAGAAAACAAGGTCGGCACCGGCAGCGGCTGGTTGAGCCAGCGCCTGATGCTCGGAGAGGGAAAAATCGCCCAGCTCACGCATATCGCCCAGAACGGCAATACGGCGCGTGGCCGGAAGATGACGAAGAACATCCAGCGCCGCGCGGATGGAGGCGGAGGAGGCATTATAGCTTTCATCCAGCAAGGTAACGGCCCCGCCGGCAATGTGCGCCAGAGCACCACGCCCCTTACCGGGGCGGAAGCTGGCCAGAGCATGGGCCGCTTTATGCAAGTCTCCACCCAGCGCGGCGCACACAGCCAGAGCCGTGAGCGCATTCCGGGCCAGATGCGTGCCCGGTGCGTGTAGCGTAACGGGCACGGAGCGGCT
>NZ_CALLXM010000155.1 GCF_937875265.1 uncultured Acetobacter sp.
TGGTCCACGCGCACATCCAGCCCGTGAGCTGCAAACACTTCAATGGCAGAACGCTGGGCTGGGCCGGATAATGCGTGGGTGTCCATGCCAACAAACAGCGGACCATCAATACCTTCAGCCTTGCGGTGGCGGCAGATGGCCTCACAGATCGCAAGGATATGGCCTTCATTGAAACTGGTATGAAAAGAAGATCCGCGATGCCCGGATGTGCCAAAGGAGACGCGCTGGGTCGGGATGGAGACATCAGGCTTGCGCTCATAATATGCGGCAATCAGAGCCGGAATATCAGTGAGCTGGGACTGATCAAGTGTCTTGCCAGCAAGCGGGCTGAGTGAGGCCATCTCTTCAGAAATCCTTGTAGATCCATAGGGTATTAACGGTCTGCCAATACGCTTTCTGTAAGGAGGAAAGCGTGTGTCCGGAGGGATGTCCAGAGCAGAAAGCAGAGTAAAGTCTTCTCAAACATGAGAGTCAGGCGGGAATGAGGCCACAAGAGAACTGTCTGTCTTGCGCGCTGAGCTGTGTATAAGGGTAGAAAGCCGACCAGCCGGAGCAAGACCTGAGCGACTATGACGGACAAACACCGCATGACCCTGACCGCCATTCCTGATGAAGGTTCATCTTCCGGCCGGATTGAGGACCGCATTGTTTATGCGGCTCTTTCTGGCCAGATCGCCCCGGGGGAGCGTCTGGGCGAAAAGGAGCTGGCTGATATTTTTGGGGTGTCCCGCACACTGGTGCGTGAGGCCATGATGCGCTTACAGGCGCGCGGCATTGTGCAGGTGTCCTCACGCCGTGGCTGGTTTGTTATTGAACCCACAGAGGAAGAAGCCCGCCATACGCTGGATGCCCGCCGGGCGCTGGAAGTGGGCATGCTGGTTACACTGGGCAAGAGCGATGCCCGCATCATTCAGGCTCTGCGGGCACATGTTCAGGCCGAACAGGCCGCAATAGAGAAAGATGACAGAGCCGAACGCAGCTATCTGCTCGGGCATTTCCATGTCTGTCTGGCGGAAGCGCTGGGCAGCCCGGTGCTGGCCTCTCTGTTGCAGGATCTTACAACGCGCACCGTGCTGATTGCCGCCTTGTATCAGTCCTCGCATGATGCGTGTGAATCCAATGCGGAACACGAGTTGATTATTAATGCACTGGAAGCGGGCGATGTGCCGGAGGCGGCCCGCCTGATGGATGCGCACCTGCGCCACGTTGAAAATGCTCTGAATGAACGGCATGTGCGCACCCGCCTGAAAAACCTGAAAGCGGCCCTTGGTCGGCCTGATTAAAGGCTGAGGAACAGAAGGGGCTTGCAAGACCTTTTTCTTGTATGCAAGATTGTATGCGAACTGCAACGACATGCGACGCCGCAGGCAGGAGCTTCTTTTTATGATCTCTTCAGACTGTTCGGACCCCGCCACCCTGCCAGCATCCGGCCCCGGAGGGGTTCGTGCGGTTGAGCGGTGTGACGCGCTGGGTATCGCGCCGTATTCTGAAGAACCAGACCGGCTTTTCCGCCCATATCTGAGCGCTGCATACCGCGCTACCCGTGATAGTCTTGCCGGATGGATGCAGGCTGCTGGGATGAAAACCCGCGTTGACGCAGCAGGAAACCTTGTGGGGCGGTATGAGGGGTTAACCCCGGACGCTCCTGCGCTGCTCATAGGCTCACACATTGATAGCGTGCGCGATGCGGGACGGTATGATGGCATGCTCGGTGTGCTGCTGGGCGTAGAGGTTGTGGCCCGGTATGCTGCGCTGGGGCAGCGCTTTCCTTTTGCAATCGAGGTTATCGGGTTTGGGGATGAGGAAGGCTCACGCTTTCCCGTATCCATGCTGACCTCCCGCGCTGTTGCCGGGCTGCTGAAAGACGTGCCCACGGGCATGCAGGATGCCGCAGGTGTTTCCTTGCAGGCAGCCCTTGCGGAAGAAGGGCTGGAACTGGAGCATATGCCGGAGGCGGCCCGTAAGCCGGGTGAAATCCTTGCATATCTGGAAGCCCATATTGAGCAGGGACCAGTTCTGGAAGCCGAAAACCGCGCGGTTGGTGTCGTAACGGCTATTGCCGCACAATATCGCTTCCGTGTGAGTGTGCAGGGCGTTGCGGGCCATGCTGGCACCATGCCCATGACGTTGCGGCAGGATGCCTTGGCAGCCGCAGCCGAGGCTGTTCTGGCGATTGAGACAATCGGTCAGTCTGGCCCGTCTGACCTTGTGGCGACGGTTGGCCAGCTGACCGTCGCACCGGGGGTGCCAAATGTTGTGCCTGGGGAAGTCGTTTTCAGTATCGATGTGCGGGCAGGAGATGCCGCTGTGCGCAACGCCGCCGCTGCGGAAATACGCACGGCACTCGAGGCTCTGGCGGTCCGTCGGAAGGTCACGCTGGACATGACTTTGCAGCAGGATCTGCCTGCCACCCCGTGTGATGCTGCTTTAACAAACCTGCTGAGTAACGCAGCCCGAACCACCATCGGCGATGAGCCGCGCAGAATGGTGAGTGGTGCCGGGCATGATGCCATGGTGGTTGCGGCACTGGCCCCTGTTTGCATGCTGTTTATCCGGTGTGAGGGCGGAATTAGCCATAACCCGGCAGAGGCTGTGGACCCGTCTGATGTTGATCAGGCCTTTTTGGTCATGACCCGTTTTATTGAAGATTTTGCCGGACACTGTCCGTAAAGCAACCAAGGAAAGACCTGTTTGATGGCAAACGATTTTTTCGGCCAGATTGACCCACCACAACGGCTTTTGATGGGGCCGGGGCCGGTTAATGCGCATCCGCGTGTTCTGCGCGCCATGGCTGCGGATATGCTGGGGCAGTTTGACCCGGAAATGACAACATACATGAATGAAACTATGGCGCTGTATCGCCAGGTTTTCATGACGCAGAACCGCTGGACGTTTCTGGTGGATGGCACAGCACGTGCAGGGATTGAGGCCGCTCTGGTCTCTCTGGTTGAGCCGGGTAGTAAAATTCTGATTGTGCGGGCCGGGCGTTTTGGCCTGCTGCTGTCTGAAATTGCCGAACGGATAGGGGCGGAAATCTGCACGCTTGATCTGCCGTGGGGTGAGGTTGCAACGCTGGAGCAGATTGAAGAGGCGCTGATCACGCATCGTCCGCAGGTGCTGGCCTGTATTCACGGGGACACATCCACCACAATGGCGCAGCCGTTGGACGGCGTAGGTGCGTTGTGCCGGAAATATGATGTGCTGTCTTATGTGGATGCCACGGCAACCCTTGGCGGCATGCCGGTCGCGACGGATGCATGGGGAGTAGATGTGGTGTCCGCCGGGTTGCAGAAATGTATGGGTGGGCCGCCGGGTTCTGCCCCGATTACCATTTCTGACCGTGCGGCGGAGCACATCATGGCGCGGCGGCATGTTGAAGCCGGTATCCGCAGTGGTGACACAGCGGATGGTAACCGCTCCCGCATTCCCTCCAACTATTTCGATCTGGCCATGGTCATGGATTACTGGTCAGAAAAG
>NZ_CALLXM010000156.1 GCF_937875265.1 uncultured Acetobacter sp.
CCAGCTTGTTTTGCGTACTCCCTGCCTGTTGCTGTGCAGCAATCTGGGAGCGCTCTACTTCCATCAAATCGTTCTGAGCACTGAGAGTGGACAATTTACTTCCAACCTGATCTTTCTGAAGCTGCATCCGCATTTTATGTACATCAGATGCGACCTTAACGCGAGAAGCATACATTGCCGCACTTGCCAGATAACCCTGCAAATCATTCTGCAAACTGGCAATCTGCTTATCGTAGTTACTAACCTTGGCGTTAAACTCAGCTTTGCGGCGCAGAAACGCTTCTGCCTGCTGCAGCGATGCAGGGTTTTTCGGATCAACCTTATATGTCTGCTCCTGGGCTTCTGCTGTGAGACGATCAACTTCAGCCTGATACTGCTCGTTTTGCGCACGCATATTATCAATATCAGCGCCGGTGGAAGTCGGATCAAGATGTGCTAACACATCACCCTTATGAACAAAGTCGCCTTCCCGCACGTCAATGGAGCGAATGATTGACGTATCCAACGGCTGAATAAGCAGGGTTTGCTCTGTCGAGACTAAACGCCCTTCCGTTGAAACCACACGATCAAGCGGGAAAACAGTCATCACTGTTACCGAAGACAGAACCAACGCTCCCACCAGCCAAGTAATATACTGAGCTGAAGCTGTCGGTGGCATATTAACCAGTGCAGCTGTGGGCGAGTGGAACTCCAGAAGGGCGGGGGGCATATCACCCTGCGCATAAGGATCGTCCGCCTGACGCAGAAAATTGGAATCGCTTTCCATACCCACGTCGGAACCAGTCGTCTGTTTTGAGGGCACAATATCCTGTTCACTCATGGCTTATTCTCCTTCCGCGATCAGAGAGGACGAAGCAGCAGCTCTTGCTTTTCCTTCCGTATGACGGTTCTGCTGCATCCAGAGAGTACGATAAATATCACATCGCTCCAGCAACACATCATGCGGCGCGATATCCATCACGGCCCCCTGATCCATCACACAGATCTGATCACAATTTACCAGAGAAGACAGACGATGCGAGACAATCACCATCGTACGCCCCTTGCCAATCCGCTCAAGGTTGGCGTTCACCAATGCTTCACTTTCCGGATCAAGAGCTGACGTTGCTTCGTCCAGAATCATCAGTTTCGGATCAGTAATTACAGCACGGGCAATTGCCAGACGCTGGCGCTGCCCACCGGAAATATTAGTGGAGCCCTCTTCAATAAATGTCTCATAACCAGCAGGCATACGCTCGATAAATTCTTCAGCACCCGCCATACGCGCAGCACGAACAACGTCATCAATCGTATAACCCGGTCGACCAGCGGTAATATTCTCGCGAATAGTCCCACGGAACAGGAAGTTATCCTGCAACACCACACCAAACGACCGCCGCAAATGCGTCAGGTTGATTTCACGCAAGTCAATCCCGTCCAGCTTAAGATAACCGGTGTAGGACCGACTGACCCCCTGAAGCAGACGAGTAATGGTAGACTTCCCGGAACCACTTCGCCCGACCAATCCGAGCATGGTTCCGGCAGGTACTTCAAAATTGACGTTATTTAGAGCTTTGGCTGTAGACCCCGGATAGCTGAAATCCACACTATCAAACGACAACGCACCCTTGATCTGAGGACGCATTCCGGTCGTCAGGGCCTTGGTTTCTGTGGGCTGATTCAGGACAGAAGCAGCCTCTCCCAGAGACGTCATCACTTCGTTGAAATCGTCGAGAAGCTTTGCAAACCCGACCAGCGGTGACGCGACACGTCCGCCAAGCATCATAAAAGCGACTAACCCCCCCACCCCAACAGAAGCAGGATTAACCAGCGCCAAATAAGCGCCTATCATAATAATGCCACGGTTAATAAACAGATCCAGCGGCATCACCAACGTTTGTGGCCAATTGGACATCCGCCCAACCGCTAATTTCCAGCGGATAACAAGCGCCGTTGCATCATCCCAGATTTGTTTACGTGTATTTTCTAACGCCAGAGTTTTAAGAGTTCTAATACCGGCAACGGTTTCATACAAAATGGCGCTCCGCTCCCGCTCTGCCTGCATCTGAGCCGTCATGACACGCGCAACCGGCCCCATAAAGATCACGACAATCAGACCAATACAGCCCGCTGCCGCGACTGTCATCCAGGCAAGAGTAGAACTGAGATAAAACAGAAACGGCAAGATGACGACCAGCGTGAATAGATCCAGAAAAGTCGTCATCAACTTCCCTGTCAAAAAATCCCGAACTTTGTAAATTGCCATTACCCGACCAAGAATATTCCCAGCCTGCTGCCGCTCAAAATATTCCAGTGGTAGAGCAACAAGGCGGC
>NZ_CALLXM010000157.1 GCF_937875265.1 uncultured Acetobacter sp.
GGGCACGTATATGGCTCCGCTGCCGTATGAGCAGCAAAGCTGGTCCGTGCAGAATGTTGCGTCCATGGTTGCAAATTTCCACACAGGCTTCCTGCGCCACCAGCTTGTGGCGGGTGTGGATATTGAGCGCGTGAATGATGTGCGCTCACAGTCCACGTATCTAAACCCCAAACCCTATGCCAGCCTTGTAAACCCCAACCCGAATGTGGGGAATTTGAACCTCGTGCCGGGGGATAGTAATCCGGCTGGTCTGGTTTCTCTGGGTGCATTGCACGCTAAATCTCATAGTAGCGGCTACGGGTTTGATACCGGCCTGTTCCTGTTTGACCAGATCTGGATGACAGACTGGCTTTCTGTCAAAGGCGGGTTCCGCTGGGACCGCTGGCAGACAAGTTATAATCTGACTGGTGGCGACGTTGCGAAAAACCCTGACAGCCACTTCCATGATGTCAGCGGGGTGTTCAACCCTAATGTCAGCCTTGTCGCTACCCCGGATGAACACCAGACGTATTACTTCACGTGGGCCAGCTCCACGACCCCGATGGGCATGTATGTCACCAATGGGTCTGTGCCTATCCGTCCGGGCACCAACTCCTTTGCCAGCCCGGAGAAATCCCAGCTTTACGAACTTGGTGCAAAATACAGCCTGTTTCATGACAGGATTGGTGCAACGGCCTCTGTCTTCCGGCTGGACAAAGGCAACACCATGAATGCGGACCCTGTAACGGGTGAGGTGCAGGGCTCTTCTGACCGGCAGCGCAATCAGGGGCTGGAGCTTTCAGTTGGCGGCGTCATTCTGCCGGGCTGGAACGTGACTGCCACTTACGCCCTGTATGACAGTGACACGACGTATTCTGCCACCAAGGCAAACCGGGGCAAGAATATCCAGTATGTGCCCCATAATCAGGCCACGCTCTGGTCCGTTTATAACGCATTTGCCCAGACCCCTTATAATGTCGCATTTGGCGGGGGCGTAACGTGGCGCCAGCATGTCTGGCTTGATACGGCCAATACGCTGCGGGCACCGGCTAATCTGGATTTCAGTGCGGTTATTTCGCATCGCTTTGACAGACACTGGAAAGTGTCCATGAACGGCTACAACCTTGCAAACCGCCTGAACTATCAGAGCCTGTTTTCCAACCGCGCCACGCCGTCAGCCGGAAGAATGTTCCTGGGCGAAGTCAGCTTTACCTACTGAGGGTTTTTACAGA
>NZ_CALLXM010000158.1 GCF_937875265.1 uncultured Acetobacter sp.
ACTGATACTGTGCGGAATTCACATCTTTGGCGGCGGTGTTCACAAAGGAAAAATTTCCGAAAACTGTCAGGCCCTTGAAATGGTAATTGCTACCAAACTCCGCACCGTAGACCTTGCCAGTTCTGTAGCTGAAGGGGGTGAGAATAACGGCCCGCCCAAACTGGCCTAGGTCTCCAAGGTTTCGGGCCTGTTTGTAAAAACCATCTACGGTAATGGACAAACCCTGAGAAAAACGATGCGAAAGGCCGACATCAAAGTAGTTTGATCGCTCGACTTTTGTTGCTGTTGCAGTGAAATTTTCTGGTGAATTGGTGGTGCCCGCAAATTTCATCAGCGTGGACTGGCCAATATACTGTGCTGTAGGCGGCGCAAAATAGCGTGAATATCCAAAATGCACGGTTGTGGACGGGTCCACTTCCCACACCAGATTAGCACGCGGGCTGGCCTGACCTTCATGATCAAAAGACGATTCAAACCGGTCATACCGCACACCGTAATTTAGCGTCACACCTTTCAGCAGTGTCCATTCATCCTGAAGATAAGCACCAGCTTCTGCTGCCCAGTTTCCAGTATTGTCCTGAATGGACACCGGGTGTGTTGAGGTCTGAACCCCCGCTGTATCAACAGGCAGGACATCCGTGCGGGTCCATAGTTTTTCTGAGGTATACTGCCCCAGCACACCAAAGCGGATGGTATGACCTTTAACGGCGTCATACGAGGCATCAAACTGAAGGCCGCCTGTGGTGAAGCTGTTGTTTTCCTTTTCCGCAACACCCTGAAACACCATGTCCCGCACCGGGTCCGGTGTGTAATCAATTGCGCCATACCGGAAGTAAGGAGAGATCTGGTAGTTCAGCCTGCTTCCCGTTTTCTGGTAAGAGAGGACAGCATAATAATTCTGTTCATTTTGCCGGTCATTAACATCCTGTGACTGAACATCGCCCACGCCATGAACATCGTATAGCTTTGGGAGCCCGGCCGCATTGGGGATTTCAAAATCCGCATTTGAAAGACTGGTCAGCAGACTGATGCGGCGTGTGTCATCAAAATGATAGGACACATACCCAAACGCTTTTTCCTGCTGGGTCACATCATGTGTGGCGCGGAAGGCGGGGGTAGGGTTTTCAATCCCGATTGCGTTCCGGTTGAATGACTCTGTAACAAAATATTCCCATTGCCCTTTTGTGCCACCAACCTGAAACGACGGATTGAAACTGTTATAGCTGCCGCCATACAGTGAAACCTCACGGTTATTCAGAGAATTGCCGGATTTAGCGGTGACATCCACAATCCCGGCTGTGCGAAACCCGAATTGAGCGGGCAGGGTGCCTGTCATCAAGGTGACAGAGTCAATAATCCGCGTATCCAGCTCCTGCCCGAACCCGTTCAGGCCTTCAGGTAACAGAATCCCATTGATGCGGTAGGTCAGGCCTCCATGCTCACCCCGAACATGTTCTTCACCAAATGAATCCAGCACCACGCCCGGCATGCGCAGCAACACCTGATTAAAGGCCGCGTTCTCGCCTCCCGGCGTTGCCGAGATCTGCGCCTGACCCATACGGTAGGACACTGCCCCCAGATCAGGTGCGATACGTGCCCGTGCTGAGTTAAACGCCGCATGAACTGTTACGGCCTCTGTTTTTTTACTGGCGACGCTCGGCTCTTGCTGCCTCTGTGCCAGCGCATCTTGCGCCGTGTTCTGTTGCGATGATGAGGCAGGTCTGCCAGGGGATGGTGGATTTGAATCCTTCGCACTTCCCGGCTTTTGACTGTGGCCGGTGTGGGATGTAGGCACAGTCTCCGCATGCGCGACCGGAGCGGCACACCATAAAGCCAGAGCAACACAGGAAGCCGAGCATGAGGCCAATTTTAGCACATGCAGCAGAGGCGGACGAAAGCAGCTTTTTACGCCGAAATGAACACAAGACATTTTATCATAGCAAATGCTATATTTAAGATAAAACAAAGACACCATGAGGGTACCTTTCACAAATCAAAAAGTCAGAAGGAAAGGGGAAGAGGTGAGGGCTATCCGCACACTGCGTCGTAAAGGAGCTTGAAATTCAGGATCAGAATGATGCCTGCCACGCCCCATGAAAGAAGAGACATCGGCCGGGAGAGTGCGAACTCCCCCATTTTCTGACGATCTGACACAAACCAGACGAGCGGGATCACCGCAAAAGGCAACTGCATGGATAAGACAATCTGACTGAAAACCAGCAGATCTCCCGTGCCCTTTGAGCCCCATAAAATGGTAACGACAATAACCGGCAGAATAGCTAGTCCACGGGTTAGCAAGCGCCGTGCCCACGGGGCCATACGGAGGTGCAGAAAGCCCTCCATGACAATCTGCCCGGCCAGTGTACCGGTGACGGTCGAATTGGTGCCCGCTGCCAGCAGGGCAACAGCAAACAGGGTAGAGGCCACGCCAAGCCCCAGAATAGGAGAAATCAGCTTGTAGGCCTGATCAATCTCAGCAACGTCCTGATGCCCTGTTGTATGGAACGCCGCTGCCGCAACAATCAGGATGCCTGCGTTCACAAACAGAGCAAGCATGAGGGCAATGGTGCTATCCAGCGTTGCCCAGCGAATGGCCTCGCTTTTACCAGCAGAAGTCCGTGCGTAGGTGCGGGTCTGCACAAGTGCTGAATGCAGATACAGGTTATGCGGCATGACCGTTGCGCCAACAATGCCAATGGCGACATACAGCATCTGAGGGTTAGTAAGAATAACCGGGGAGGGCATAAACCCCTTCATAATAGCAGCAAGGGGCGGTGCAGCTGCTGCAATCTGGACGGCAAAACACACGGCAATGACGCTGAGAAGCGCCATGACAAAGGCTTCCAGCCATCGGAAGCCAAGTCGCATCAGCAACAGCAGTAAAATGGCATCAAGCGCTGAAAGGCATGCGCCCAACAGGAGCGGAATACCAAACAACAACTGGAGTGCAATAGCTGTGCCAATCACTTCAGCAAGGTCACACGCAATAATAGCGACCTCACAGGCCAGCCAGAGCAGAATATTGACCTGGCGCGGGAAGTAGGACCGGCAGGCCTGTGCGAGGTCATGCCCCGTTGCAATACCCAACCGGGCGGCCAGAGACTGAAGCAAAATGGCCATTAGATTGGAAAGCAGGATGACGGACAGCAGCATGAAGCCAAACTGTGCTCCCCCAGCAAGGTCAGTCGCCCAGTTTCCGGGGTCCATGTAACCTACGGAAACCATATAGCCCGGCCCGACAAACGCCAGAAAGCGCCGCAGTTTGGAGGCTCCCTCCGGCACAGAGATTGACGCATGCGCTTCAGGCAGGCTCAGCCTGCTGTCCTGTGTGGAAAAAACAGATTTTCTGAACGAGCGCTTCTGCGTGTCGGGGGATGCGGACATGGAATTTAAAGGCTTCATCTAAAAAGGATGCTTGAACACTACAGAGGGATCATAGAAATATGCAATAGGCTATAAGATAAAGTCTTTACATTTTTAGCGCAGGCTCTCACGGCGGTCTGGTATAAGGGCGCTTTTGCAGGCGTTCTGAATTCGCTATAGCTCCCCCATATCCAGTTAAGCGGAGGTCTCCCGTTGAAAGAACGCCAGCCGGTCATGCCTGATGTTGAAAGCCAGAGCGAAGGGTTTCGGCATGCGCGCGAGGCACGGCGCAATGTCCTTATTGAGGACTATGTGGAACTGATTGATGACCTGCTGACAGAAGGGCAGGAGGCCAGGCAGGTCGATATTGCAGACCGGCTTGGCGTGTCTCAGCCCACAGTGGCCAAAATGCTGGTGCGCCTGGTGGCGGAAGGGTTTGTAACCCGCAGGCCTTACCGTGGCGTGTTTCTGACTGATGCTGGCATTGCGCTGGCAGAAACGGTCAGAGCGCGGCATCAGGTGGTGGAAGAATTTCTGCTGGCTCTCGGGGTGGATGCCGTCACAGCGCGGCTTGATGCTGAGGGCATGGAGCATTTTGTGAGTGATGCCACGCTGGAAGCATTTCGCCGTGCGTTAAAAACCGGGACCCTCGGGGCATGACATTTTTAAAAACATGTCAACTTTACACCTCACCGCTTGCCTTTAGGGCGGCAAGACCATAAGAGGAAGCGCCAATGGTCGGTGACCTGCGGCGATGCTCTGCTGTCGGGTCCCCCAATCGCAATCTGGTCAAGGGTTCCCGTTGTATGACTTCTTCCCCCTACAGCCGCGTTACCGAAGCCTTGGCGTTTGATGACGTTCTCGTCGTTCCCGCTGCTTCCGAGGTTGTCCCCAATCAGACGTCTGTTCGCACACGTCTGACACGCTCTATTGAGCTTAATATTCCCCTGATTTCTGCCGCCATGGATACGGTAACAGAAGATCAGATGGCCATCGCCATGGCGCAGCAGGGTGGCCTTGGTGTTATTCATAAAAATCTGACGCCTGAAGAACAGGCCGAGCACGTTCGTCGCGTTAAACGCTTCGAATCGGGCATGGTCGTGAACCCCGTTACCGTGGGTCCGGACCAGACGCTGGCTGAAGTGCGTGAAACCATGCAGCGCAACGGCATCAGCGGTCTGCCGGTGGTTGAGCAGGGCACGCAAAAGCTGATTGGCATTATCACCAACCGTGATGTGCGCTTTGCTGTGGACCCCAACCAGCGCGTGTCTGAACTGATGACGCGTGATGGGCTGGTTACAGTGCGTGATGGTGCCGACCCGGACACAGCCCGCCAGCTCCTGCACAAACATCGTATTGAAAAGCTGCTTGTGGTGGATGAAGCCGACCGTTGCGTTGGGATCATCACCGTCAAGGACATGGACAAGGCCGTTGCCTACCCGCTGGCTATTAAGGACAGCCTTGGTCGCCTGCGCTGCGCTGCCGCCACCGGTGTGGGTGATGACGGATTTAATCGCGCAAAACTGCTGGTGGAAGCCGGTGTGGACGTACTGGTTGTGGATACCGCACATGGCCACTCCTCCGGTGTGCTGCGGGCTGTTGAACGCCTGAAAGCCTTTAACAGCGAAATCCAGATTGTTGCGGGCAACGTGGCAACACCGGAAGCCGCAAAGGCGCTGATTGCTGCCGGGGCTGATTGTGTAAAAATCGGGATTGGTCCGGGCTCCATCTGCACCACGCGTATTGTTGCCGGTGTCGGTGTTCCGCAGTTTTCTGCCGTGCTTGAAACCTCTCAGGCCTGCCGTGAACTGAACGTGCCCTGCATTGCTGATGGTGGCATCCGGACATCCGGTGACATCGTCAAAGCAATTGGTGCCGGAGCCAATGTCGTGATGGTTGGCTCCTTGCTGGCCGGCACGGAAGAAGCACCGGGTGAAGTGTTCCTGTATCAGGGCCGCTCTTACAAATCCTACCGTGGCATGGGCAGCCTTGGTGCGATGGCCCGTGGCTCAGCAGACCGGTATTTCCAGCAGGAAGTGCGGGATTCTCTGAAGCTGGTGCCCGAGGGCATTGAAGGCCGTGTAGCCTACAAAGGCGGGATGGCTGCTGTTATCCACCAGTTGGTGGGCGGCCTGAAAGCCGGTATGGGTTATACTGGATCTCCGGAATTGAAAGACCTTCAGCAGAATGCGCGCTTCCGCCGCATTACCGGTGCTGGTCTGCGTGAAAGCCATGTTCATGACGTGTCCATCACGCGTGAAGCCCCTAACTATCGTCGGGACTGAACCTAACATATGACTCCTTCTGCTCGGCTGGGTGCCTCCATTGATCTTCTTACAGCCATGGAGGCGGCCCCCAGAAAACCGGCTGACGCCGTTGCCAACAGCTTTTTTCGTGAACGGCGTTACATCGGTGGGGGTGACCGTCGGGCGGTTTCCGGCATGGTCTGGGAGATCATGCGGGCCTGGCGTCGGCTGGGATGGTGGCTGACCAAATGCGGGACCACGATTACGCCTCGCAGCCTTGCCGCTGCTGACCTGGCTCTTAAAGGATGGCCCGCCCGTGAAATTGCTGCCCTCTTTTCAGACGGTCGGTTTGCTCCGGGCGCCTTAGGCTATGACGAACAGGATGCTGTTGCGGCTCTGGCGGGTGAAAAGCTGGATCACCCGGATATGCCGCGCGCTATCCGACTGGAACTGCCTGACTGGCTCCTGCCGTGTCTGGAAGAAACGTTCGGTGAGACACTGGAAGCCGAACTGGCGGCTCTGTCTGAGCCCGCAACGCTGGATCTGCGCGTAAACATTCTGCACACCAACCGGCGGGATGCACAAAATGCGCTGGGGCGTGAAGGACTGCATGCCATTTTAACGCCACTTTCCCCCTGGGGCCTGCGGCTGAACGGACGACAGCCCGTTACCAGTACAACGTGCTTCAAGGATGGCCGAATAGAAATTCAGGATGAAGGCAGCCAGCTTGTTGCCGCCATTGTGGGGGCTACCCCGGATATGCGCATTCTGGATTACTGTGCCGGAGCCGGCGGCAAGACGCTGGCTATGGCCATGATGATGGAAAACAAAGGCCATATTGCTGCGTGCGATGTGTCTGAAGTTCGTCTGGATGGGGCTGTCCGTCGTTTTCGTCGGGCTGGCGTTCACAATGTGGAACGTCACCTGCTGAAAGCCGGGGATAAATGGGCTAAGCGCCGGGCGAAATCGTTTGATCGGGTGCTGGTTGATGCCCCGTGCAGTGGCACAGGAACATGGCGGCGTAATCCCGACGCCCGTTTGCGTACCACAGAGCAGGATTTGTCGGAATTGCTGGTAAAGCAGGCCGAAATTCTGGACAGAGCGTCTTCTCTGGTTAAGCCGGGTGGACGGATGGTGTATGCCACCTGTTCCGTGCTGCGGGCAGAAAATGCCAGCCAGATTGATGCGTTTCTCGCTCGCCATGCTGACTTTCAGCTGGTGCCGTCAGACAGCACCGCACTACCTGAATCTCTGCAGGGCGCCACCATGTTTTCTCTGACCCCGTATAAAAACGGAACTGATGGCTTTTTTGCTGCCGTGCTGGAGCGCAAGCCAGAACCGGGTGCTGAGGCCGCAGAACTTTAAAAGCGGGTTCACTCGACAAAAAATTGAGTATTCAACTTATTAAGCCTGTGCATAATTCATGGCCGTTGCTTCGCGCACAGGCGTTGAACCGGGTTTATTAAGATGGGTACCCATGAGTGACAGTGTACTAATAAGCCTCTTTTGCGTTCTGGGTGGCAGCATGCTTGCGCAGTGGACGGCATGGCGTTTCCGCCTGCCAGCCATTGTCATGCTGTTCAGCCTTGGTCTGCTATATGGGCCGGTGCTGGAAATCCTGCACCCGTCCGTCATGATCGGCTCGGCATTTCACCCTCTGGTGTCACTCGCCGTTGCTCTGATCGTGTTTGAAGGCGGGCTGATACTGGACTTCAGGCAGTTGAAGGAAGCCGGGGAAGGGGTCCTGCGCCTCACCCTCGTGGCTCTCCCCATCAATCTGCTTCTGGGTAGTATGGCGGCCCATTATATTGGCGGCATGGGCTGGGGGCCGGCGTTCCTGTTCGGCTCCATTATTGTCGTCACCGGGCCGACCGTCGTTTTACCATTGCTCCGGAGCGCCAAGCTTCAGCCTAAAATCGCCGCGTTCCTGCGATGGGAAGCCATTGTGAATGACCCCGTTGGGGCTATTCTGGCAACGCTGGTGCTGGAAGTGCTGCTCATGAGCCCCGGAGAGGGTTCAGGCACGTTCTTTGGCTTCATCCTGCCGCATATGCTGGCCAGTGCCGGGCTGACAATCGCATTGGGGATCGGGGCAGCACTGGGCGTGCGCTGGCTGCTAGTGCGGGACCTGATGCCGGAAGTGCTGAAAAGCTCCATCCTGATCACCATTGCCCTCATTCTGTTTGCGTTGGGCACACTGACAATGGACGGGGCAGGCCTTATTGCCTCTACCGTTTTTGGTATGGCGCTGGTCAACCTGCGTATTCCTGGGATGGCCGAAATCCAGCGGATGAAGGAATCTCTGGTTGTTCTGATTGTGTCCGTGCTGTTTGTGCTGCTGACAGCGGACCTCCAGCGGATACAGCTTTCCAACCTCTCATGGTCTATTGGCGCGCTGACACTGGCCGTGCTGTTTCTGGTGCGGCCGCTGGGTATTTTGCTTGCGACCATGGGGTCCAGTCTGAGTTGGGGTGAACGTATCTTTGTGGGCTGGATTGCGCCACGCGGTATTGTTGCTGCCGCTGTGGCCGGCATTGCGGGAATGCGGTTGCAGGATGCGGGTTATCCGGGAGCTGGCCTTGTCATGCCCGCAGTGTTTGCCGTGATTGCGTCCACCATGATCCTGCATGGGTTCTCACTGCGTCCGCTTGGCCGCAAACTCAAATTGACATTGTCTGATGAGCAGGCTCTGGCCATTGTCGGGGCGAACGCCTGGTCTACCGGGCTGGCTATTGCTGTGCATCAGGCTGGCGCTCCTGTGTTGCTGGTTGATAATTCCCGACAGGACCTGAAAAAAGCTGAGCTGGCCGGGGTTCCTGTCTTGCGGGCAGAAGTGCTTTCGGAAGAAGGAGCGGAAAGCCTGGAAGAACGCCCTGGTGATTATCTGATTTCTGCCACACCGGACGCTATTTATAATGGGCTGGTTTGCGCTCATCTTGCCCCTCATTTTGGCAGACAGCGCGTTTATCAGGTCAGTCCCGGTATTGCTCGTCTGGACCTGTATCGCGGGTTGAGCCGTGATGCCCGCGGAAAAGTGCTGGGCGAACCTTCATGGAATTTCACTCTGCTGGACATGCTGATCAGGGAAGGATGGCAGTTTAAGAGTGTTGAGGTCACGGCAGATAATCAGGAAACGCTTCTGCAGGAAAACAGCAATCTGCTCGTGTTCCTGGTGTTACAGAAGGGAGTCTCCATGACGATCGTCTCTGCCGAAGACGAAGCGCTCTCTCAGCCTGAGGTAGGGCAATACGTTATAGCTCTTGTTCCGCCCGTACACGACAAAGAGGAAGGCTAGCGGCACGAGCTTCCCTTAGGGAGAAAGGTTCTTAGCGCGGGGCATGAATATGCACAGCGTTCGCTCCGGCGGCCAGAACACTCCGAAGTTCTGATTCGCTCAAAGCAAGACAACCTTCTGTCGGAGTTTGATCCGGGCGCTGAAGGTGCATAAAAATAGCTGAACCCCGACCAGAAACCACTGGATTATCGTTGTATCCTATCACGACTATGAGATCATAAACGTGATCTTCTCGCCATAAAAGCTCGTGTCGGGCCGGGTGAGGGAGCCTGATATATCGGTTGTAATCAGTGTGTTTCAGGTCATCGCACCAACCATCAAGCCTGCTAAGTGGTTCAACTGGAAGTATTGTTCTTGGTTTGATGATCCGATCCGCCCGGTAATACACTTTTCTGAGCGGAAAAATACCAATGGGTGTTGCATGATCCCCCTCCTGTTTTTGCTCTGTCAGCCCATTTTTCCCAACTACGGTGCTCATGACTTTGTGTCCGCAATGCAGTTGTGCGTCAGACCCGCTGCATGAGGAGGACAGGAGGTGTATCATCATGTTCAAAGATTGCCCGTTCGCAGATTTTTCATAAAGGTTGCATATCACGCTCACACTAGAGCTCTGAGCCGAATCGTGACAAGTTTATGAGAATACGAACCGACGAGGCAGCCCAGAGGGCTGACACTAAGGAGATGAAAACCCAATGACGGGTGCACGTCCAATATTGGTTGTTGATGATGACCGGATACTTCGCCAGACGCTCGTTGAGCAATTGCAGCTTGAGGGAGAGTTTACGGTTGAGGAAGCTGCCTCTCTGGCTGAGGCGCGGGAAAAACTGAAAGAGCCGGATAGCCGGTTTGATGCATTGTTGCTCGATGTCAGTCTACCTGATGGTGATGGACGTGACTTTTGTGCAGAGCTGCGCAAAGACGGGCTGAGAATGCCTATTATCATGCTGACCGGGTCAGATGATGAATCTGATATTGTTCGCGGTCTGGACGCCGGAGCAAATGATTACGTTGCCAAGCCTTTCCGGATTGCAGAACTGCTGGCCCGCCTGCGGGCGCAGATGCGTCTGTTTGAAAACAGCGAAGATGCCGTTTTTAGTATTGGACCATATACGTTCCGACCTTCTGCCAAGCTCCTTCAGGAACCGCAGAAAAACCGCCGCATTCGTCTGACGGAGAAGGAAACAGCCATCCTGAAGTTCCTTTACCGTGCCGGCACACGCCCTGTGCCGCGTCAGGTGTTGCTGAATGAAGTCTGGGGCTATAACGCTGCGGTGACCACGCATACTCTGGAAACTCATATCTATCGCCTGCGGCAAAAAATCGAGCCCGATCCTGCAAATGCCACGCTGTTAATTACGGAAGGTGGAGGCTATCGCCTGAACCCCGAAATAGCAGTCGCTCCAGCGCACTAAAAAATCGACTAGCATCACAAAAATACCGGGCCAGACTCATCAGTCTGGCCCGTATTTTTATTTGAAGCCTGTTTTCTTGATAAATCAAAACTATTCTCATAAAATATATATATTATAAAAAATGAAACTTTTATTTATTATAATAACAATTATAAAATAAATATATATTTTTACATATTAGTAATTAAAATAAGGGAAATAGATTTGTTTATATATAATTTACGGCCAACATGCGTTAGGAAATTTATATCCCATGTGTGAGGATATCGAATTTCTGCGTGTAGCCTGCTTAGCAAATACTTATTTATAATGCTCAACTGATGGGCTCTATACTTAAGTGTTTTGCAGATATTTGATGTTCTTTCTAAATATTTGAAAGATATCAGCATGTCCACAACCGATATTACAAATAGCCAGTCAATAACGAACTGGAATGGAAACGGCACTCAAAACTCAACATCCCCTCCGGCTGATGCCACTACAGGACTTGGGACAGATGGTAACATTCTCAATGTCAGTAATGCAGCTACTCTGACTATTAACGGTTACCTCAATCTCAATGCAGGAACTGTTAATATTACAGATGGTGCCATAGTGAGCGTAGAGCCTGCAGTAATTGGTGGTGACTTAACAAACGCAGGTGGTGGCACTGTAAATATTAATAATGGCACCCTTATTTTAAGTAACGAATTCAATGGGAACCAAGGAGTTTA
>NZ_CALLXM010000159.1 GCF_937875265.1 uncultured Acetobacter sp.
ACGTGCCCCGGACTGATCTGGCCTGAAGTCTCAGATACCGGGAAGCTCGTTCACCGTGACAACACGCCAGCCCTCATCCAGCCGTTCCAGAATGGTGAGAGACAGGTTCTGGATGGAAAAATGCAGAGCGGTTTCGGGGTGCACACGCAGCGCATGCGCAAGAGCGGCTCTAATAGCTCCGCCATGACTGACGGCCACAATATTTTGTCCGGTATAGGCTTCTGCCAGACGATCCAGCGTCACGCCCACACGCCCGCATACATCCAGCATACTCTCACCACCGGGAGGGCATTCCGTAGCCGAAACTGACCAGAACGGATGTGGAGCCAGACGCAAATGCCGTGACAAATCATTGTGAGGCATATTGTGCCACTCACCGAGATTCTGCTCGATCAGCGCTGGTTCAACATCCATGGGGACTGCCCCGTAACCAGCATCCTGAATCGCCTCGGCAGTGCGCCGTGTGCGTGAGAGCGGGCTGATCAGCCAGTGAGCCTGACGCGGAAGGCGCGCCGCCAGAGCCTGATACATCGGCCGCTGCGCAATCAGGCTGTCCGGGCAAAGCGGCACGTCCAGCGCCCCATACAGCCGGAGGCGGGCATTCTGCTCCACCAGCGCATGCCGGATGAGCCAGAAGCGCGTGACGCCGGGGGCAAGCTGCGGCGTATCGAGAAAATTACCCTGATTGGTTTGCTGGGCGGCGGAGTGCTTGAGGCTGACAGTCATGTGCTCTGTTGTGCTGTCAGGAACCGCCCAGCGCAAGAGCGGAAATGGAACGCCGCATTGCATCAGCCTTCTGCTCTTTTGTCAGGAGACGTTCTGGCCAGAGAGACTCGTCTGCCGCCTCTTCCAGTTCCCAGCGCGGCGCATAGGATGGGAGCGGATCAGCCTGAGCGATCGCCTCCCAGTGGACCAGAATTAGACTGATTTTTTTCAGAACCCGGAGCGCATCCTGAATTTCTCGTGTCATACGGGCCGTTGCATCCAGACCTTCATGAGAGGGCTCACCGGACACAAGCCGGGCCCCGGCGGACAGCCTAAGAGCTCCCACCAACCCGCCAGCGGCCTGGCTATGCGGAATGGGAACAGGCTGACCGATATGGCACAGCAGAGCAGCAAGATCTTTCCTGTCCTGCGGGACGTAAGGCGAAAGGTCTGCATTCAGCCATTGATAGAGCTTGCGACATCGCGCCAGATCTAATGGAACACCATTCTCTACACTGTCCGGCGCACGCACCAGAAAGGAGAGGATTGTCTGCTGACGGTCCCAGTCATCCGGCACCGCTTCACGCTGAGGAGCGGGCTGCGGAAGAAACTGAAGGTCTGCGTTCGCTTCAATCCCCTGCGTGACGGACGCCAGAAAACCCTGCAACCGTTCAGCCACAATGGCGGACGCAATCGCCCCAAGAGCGGCCATTTCTGCCTGAGCAGCCCGCCAGCGCAACAGCAGACCATGATTAAACCCAGAAGCCAGCCCACGGCACGCCGGGCTGGCTGGCCATTCACACTGATTGGCGTACGCCACGAGTCCCTCAGGTAAAGCACCCTGATCCAGCCGGGCTTTCCAGCACTCCGGTAGCAGAAGCGCCCCGCAGAAAGGCGGCCCGGTGAAAAACTTGGATCCCGTCACCATCACCGCCCAGCCTCTGGCCAGATAGGCCTGGACCCGCTCCGGCATCAGCCGGGCCTGACAGGCATCCACCACCACATCCAGCTGCCCCGGATACTGGTCACATAACGCCTCAAGATTTTTCAGATCTGGAGCCAGCAGACCAGTTTTGGACAGATCCAGAACATGCAGCAGCACACGCCGCCCCTGCGCCAACTGGTCTGTAATATCTTTCCGGCACGCTGCTGTAACCTCGGCCTCGGGCCGCAACTGCCCATGCTCATCCCGCAGAGGCAGGTCTATACACAGTGTATCATCCGGAAATCCAGCGACCAGATCCCCCCGGCAGACGGACGCGCCCAGACCTGTTTCCTGTGCAAAATGTCGACCATGAGAGGCCAGAGGCACCCCGCTTCCCGTTTCTTCCGGTGCGGTCAAAACGGTTGTGACGGGCTGCCCCTGCATGGTGGAAAGCGCCAGTACGGCCAGCGCACAATCTGTCCCAGAAGAGGCCAGGACAACATGGTCCTGCCCCGGCAGCCCGAACCAGCTTGCCAGAAAACGCCGGACATCCAGAGCCAGCCCCTGCAACGCCTGCGGCGCCGTTCCGGCAATAACAGCGCGGGCCAGATGCACGCGCGCCAGTTCCCCCCCGGTAAAGCCGCGTTCAGACAAGGAAGACGCCGTGGAAGATGCAAACGTCACAGCCCACGGGCGCGGACGATGTGAACACCCATAATGATTCAGGCCAGTGCGCACATCAATATTCAGCCGGGCATCGCCCCCCTCGGCCATCAGAGCTTCAACCGGGCCTATCAGCGGCCACGCTTGTAAAAGCCATGAATAAACTTCCGGCCAGAGTGCCGTGCACTCCGCACTGTCACTCGGAAAGCTGAAAAGAGGGCGTAAGGCCGCAAAAAGCTGGGGCAGATCTTCTCGGGCTAGAAGGCGAGCACTGGCAAATGTCCGCACCCATGCCTCGGGGGCAGGCAGATCAGCCGGGGCATCCAGCATCCAGAACCGAGCCGCGGTTCTGGCCGCAGAGAAGGAGATTTTAATCGCGTGAAGGAGGTCAGGCTCCTGAGCACCTGATAAAACAGCCAGTTCCAGTGCGTGACGCAAATGGAACGCTACCACCCGACGTTCACCCAGACAGGGAGCCCCCAGCATAATCTGCCCGGCAGGCCTGATAAGGAACGGATGCACAATAGCCGGGTCCAGCATGATCCGGCAGTCTGCTGCCAGCAGGCGCAGCTCCGGGCGGTCCAGCACATGTAGCAATGTTTCCGTCAGGTTTTTGGCAAACATTTTTCCACTTTCAATCCCCGGACGGACCATTATGCACGACGCATATATACCCGCTTTTCATACAGCCAACCGCTAGAAAACCGCAAACCTGCTAAGATTGCTGGCGAAGACGGTTCTTCTGGGCTATGCCCAAACATTGAAGATTTTAATCATTTGTTTTGGTCCACAAAAACGGAACATCAATGCGTATCTTATTAACAGGCGGATGTGGGTTTATCGGATCTGCAGTTATCCGCCATATTATTCAGGACACGAATCACTCTGTCCTGAACGTTGATTGCATGACTTATGCGGCTTCTGAAGAAACCGTGGAAGACGCAGCCTCCAGCGGGCGGTATGAATTTGCTCGTGCCAATATTGTTAATGGCAGTGAGCTAAGCCGTCTGTTTGAAACCTTCCGCCCGCAGGCTGTCATGCATCTGGCCGCCGAAAGCCATGTGGATCGCTCCATTGATGGGCCCGGTGTGTTTATTCAGACCAATGTGGTCGGCACCTACTCCCTGCTGGAAGCGGCCCGTAAATACTGGCTGACGCTGGACAAGGCCGACCGCGAAGCATTCCGCTTCCATCATATTTCAACCGATGAAGTGTTCGGGGCGCTGGAACCCAACGATCCGCCCTTTACCGAAACAACGCCGTATGACCCGCGCAGCCCGTATTCTGCCAGTAAGGCCTCTTCTGATCATCTGGTCCGTGCATGGCACCACACATATGGCCTGCCGACATTTGTGACCAACACGACCAACAATTACGGCATCTGGCACTTTCCGGAAAAGCTTATCCCGCTGATCACCATCAATGCCATCGAAGGCAAGGACCTGCCTGTCTATGGGGATGGTAAGAACGTGCGTGACTGGCTGTTTGTGGAAGATCACGCTGAAGCTCTGGTCAAGGCTGTTGAAAAAGGCGTACCGGGCGAGACCTACGCCATTGGTGCCCGCCAGCCACGCACAAATATGGAAGTGGTGGAAACCATTTGCAATGTGCTGGACGAACTGGTGCCGGACCCGGCTGGCCCGCGCACACGCCTGATCCGCTTTGTGACAGACCGCCCAGGCCATGACTTTCGTTACGAAATTGATCCGTCCCATGCTGAAAAGGCACTGGACTGGAAAGCAAAACACACGTTTGAAACCGGCATTCGTCGTACTGTTCAATGGTATCTGGACAATCGTGACTGGTGGGAAAACATCCGCGCACGCCGCTATACAGGTAACCGACTGGGAAGCACCGTAGAATGACACAGAAACCTGCAATTCAGACGAAAATGAAGGGTATTCTGCTGGCTGGTGGTTCCGGCACGCGGCTGTACCCCATGACGCTGGCAGCCAGCAAGCAGCTGCTCCCCGTGTATGACAAGCCCATGGTCTACTATCCGCTCTCCACGCTGATGCTGGCGGGTATTCGCGATATCATGATCATCAGCACACCTGCAGATATTCCTCAGTTCAAGCGCCTGCTTGGAGATGGGTCACAGTTTGGTGTCACGTTTGAATATCGTGCCCAGCCTTCTCCGGATGGCATTCCGCAGGCCTTCCTGATTGCTGAAGACTGGCTTGGGGATTCTCCCTGTGCACTGGCACTGGGCGATAACCTGATCTTTGCAGATCATCTGAGTGCTGCCCTGCAATCCGCAGCAATTCGGCCGACCGGTGCCACAGTGTTTGCATATCAGGTACGTGACCCAGAGCGTTACGGCGTCGTCTCTTTTGATGAAACTGGGCGGGCTCTGAGTATTGTTGAGAAACCGAAAGAACCAGTTTCAAACTGGGCTGTTACCGGCCTCTATTTCTATGATAACCGCGTTCTGGACTTTGCAAAGCGCGTAAAGCCTTCTGCGCGCGGTGAGCTGGAAATTACAGATCTCAATCGCTTCTATCTGGAAGAAGGCTCCCTGCACGTTGACAGGTTAGGGCGTGGCTGCGCGTGGCTGGACGCGGGAATTCCGGATAGCTTGATGGAAGCAGGGCAGTTTGTGCACACCATTCAGGCTCGTCAGGGCATGCTGGTTGGCTCTCCGGCGGAAGTCGCGTTCCGGCTTGGCTTCATTAATGCGGACCAGCTCCGCACACATGCTTCCCGTATGGGTAAAACAGAACTGGGACGGCTCCTGATGCAGGTTGCCAATACGGTTCAGCCAGCAGGCTGAACCTCCCTTCTCTTTTCCTCACCGTTTTGCAGACAGGAGCTTTCTTTTCATGAAAGTCGAACGCCTTGCCATTGAGGACGTGATTCTGGTCACGCCCCCGCGCTTTCAGGACAGTCGTGGTTTTTTTTCTGAAACCTACAATGTGGACCGGATGCGGGACGCAGGCCTTACCGAACCATTCGTGCAGGATAACCAGAGCCTTTCCCGCCAGAAGGGGGTGATCCGTGGCCTGCATTGCCAGCTGGCACCCTATGCACAAGGCAAGCTGGTGCGCTGCACAAAAGGTGCGATCTGGGATGTGGCTGTTGATGCCCGCACAGGCTCATCAACATACGGAAAATGGGTTGCTGCTGAACTGTCTGAAGAAAACTGGTCCCAGCTGTGGATTCCGCCAGGCTTTCTGCATGGGTTCTGCACCCTGACAGAAGACGCGGAAGTGCAGTACAAATGCACGGCACTGTATAACAAGGCCTCTGAACGCGCTGTGATCTGGAACAGTAAAGATCTGGCTATCGACTGGCCAATTAAGGCCGAAGAGGCTGTGCTTTCTGAAAAAGACCTGGGAGCCCCGGAATTTTCCGCCGCCAAAGGCTGGTTTCATCTGTAATCAGGAGCAGACCCAATGAGTAGTCTTGCACAGAACGGTGGCCCCATTCTGGTCACTGGCGGCAAAGGTCAGCTTGCCACGTCTCTGGTCAATCTGGGTGGGTCCCGCATTCGCTGCGTTGGTCGACCCGACTTTGATTTCGACAAGCCGGAAACTCTTGCCGCCACACTGGACGCCATCAAACCGGTTGCTGTGGTCAATGCCGCAGCATGGACCGCAGTTGATCTTGCAGAAAGTGAGCCGGAAGGTGCCGCCCGCGCCAACGCCACCGGTCCGGAAGAACTGGCCCGCCTGTGTGCTCAACGGGGTATTCCCTTGATCCAAGTCTCCACGGATTACGTGTTTTCTGGGGATAAGGGGGCACCTTATGTCGAGACAGACCCGGTTTCTCCCGAGACTGTGTATGGCCGCACCAAAGCTGAGGGCGAAAGCAAGACTCTTGCCGCAAACCCTAAAACCATCGTGCTGCGCACATCTTGGGTTTATTCGGCCCACGGGAAAAATTTTGTACGTACCATGCTCAATGCAGGGGCTAAAAACCCTGCACTGAAAGTGGTTGGCGACCAGAAAGGCAACCCGACCAGCTCTGACGATCTGGCTGAGGCTATTCTCTCCATTCTGGCCATTCTGGAAAAAGATGGCTGGAAAAATGAATTCGCAGGCATTTATCACGCCTGCGGCACAGGTGAGACAACCTGGCACGGGCTGGCCGTGGCTGCCTTGCAGGATGCCGCAACGCATGGCCAGAAAATGCCAGACGTAACCGCCATTCGCACGGAAGACTGGCCGACTCCAGCCAAGCGCCCAGCTGATTCCCGTATGGATAACAGCAAGCTGACGCATGTTTTCGGTGTCAAAATGCCGGTATGGCAGGACAGTGTGCGGAAAGTCGTTAATCAGATCTTTGCACAAACCCTGTAAAAGAGCGTAAATATACCAGATCAATGTGATCTTGTTTTTTACATAGCCCAGAGGAAGAATGTCGCAGGAGCAGGTTGCCAGTCAGCATAATGATATAAACCGTCGGGATATGTCTTTGGACTGCGGCACTCCTGTTGCCATTCTTCTTTCTCTTTATAATGGCGCGCCCTATTTGTTGCAGCAGTTGAACTCACTGCTGCAACAAACCCACCTCAACTGGACCATATACTGGCGGGACGATGGCTCTGCTGATACCAGCACGACTGTTATGCGCCAGTTTGCCCGACAGGCAGGCAAAGAACGCTGCGTGGAAGTCACACCACGCAATGGTGAGCATCTGGGGGTCACCTCTTCTTATACCCTGCTTCTAACCCAGACGCCGCCCAACGCTACTATTGCGTTTTGTGATCAGGATGACGTCTGGTTTCCCGACAAGCTGGAACGAGGTCTGTATGCCCTCTCGACAGTACCAGAACAAATACCGGCCCTTTATTGCACACGCCAGACCCTGACAAACAAGAACCTGCGTCCCACAGGCCTCTCTCCCCAACTACCCAATACAACCAGCTTTTTGCCTGCCATGACGCAGAATATTGCGACCGGCTGCGCACTCATGCTCTCTCCAGCCGCGTGCACATTGCTGCGCAAAGCCATGCCTCCCCCGTCCTTTCTACTGCATGACTGGTGGGCTTACCTTATGGTCACAGGAGCTGGGGGACGCGTTCTGACAGACAACCGGCCTTCGTTGCTTTATCGTCAACACGGAGAGAATGCTGTCGGTGCCCGCAGCCTCTTTTTACACCGCGCTCTGGCTGCACTGAAACGTGGCCCAACTGCTTTTATGAATATTTTTCGGGCCAACACGCTTTATCTGCTGCACCGTCAGAATCTACTAACGCAGGACAACATCAACAGCCTGCACCTTCTTCGTAAAACGCAAAAATCTGGCTGGCAGGGCCTTCTGGCCCGAGTCTCAACATTGCACCGCCTGAAGAGCCTCCGGCGGCACGAAACCCTGGAACAACTGGTTTTTAGGGTATGGTTTTTACTGGGTTAGGCTTTTGTTCCGCCGTTTTGCTGAAAGAGTAACCTCCAAACCTTCTTTAGAACATCAGTTCAGGCTAGGGTTACAGACCGTTTCATTCTGAAACATCCTTATCACTAACTGTCTGCTACCAGTCTATCCTGCCAACCCGGCGGGTGAGACTGGTGGCTCTTTGGAGTCAGGATCCAAGCCCTTGGCGCGCGTCAGCCACTCAAGATCTTCCGATTACGTCCCTTCCCCTTACAAGAGCGCGTTTCGTCGGCGCCTTGAAGAAGGCGGAGGAGTTTTGCTGTGCCTGCTTGCCTGCGCCGTACTGGCTGCACTGGTTACGTACAATTCCAACGATCCATCATTCAACACCGCAACCGGCCAGCCCCCTACCAATTTGCTGGGTATGACTGGGGCTGTGCTGTCTGACACCCTGCTTCAGGGAATCGGGCTGGCAGCCGTTCTGCCTTCCCTGATTCTGATGGCATGGGGCTGGCGTTTTCTGAGCCACCGACTGCTGGGGCATGAAGCCCCCTTGGTGTTCGCCCTGCGTGTTGTGGCCCTTATCTGCCTGCTACCGGTTACCGGGGCTTTGCTGGCGGCCATCCCGCTTCTGTTTACCGCCCTGCCCCCCATCCACTGGCCCACACAGGCTGGCATTGGCGGGGGGATCGGATTCTCTATCGCCCAGACCTCCCTATCCGCTGGCACAGCGGCCATTGGCCCTGCCGGGGGAATGGTCATCTGGATTCTGGGTGTTCTGCTGGCCATCCTGCTGACAGCTTTATGCACGGGCCTCCGGCGTGAAGAATGGCTGACACTCTGGCACGGCTTCATGGTGCTCGTGCGCCTGCCTGGCCAGATGGGAATGCGCTTTGTGCGCTATTACGCCAGCCGCAAACCCCAGACTGCGGAAGATGTCGGCCCGCTGGGAGGATACGCAACGGGCGAAGAAACGACCTACGCCACAGGCAAAGGTTCAGCACACAGCCTGTTTCAGGATGATGATGATGAAGACGAGGATAGTCTGCCTTCAGCCAGAACGGCTGCGTCCGGCAATACCCCCTCTGCGCTCTATGCTACGGACTCCGATGAGCCTGAAGACATCCACACCACGCAACACGTCAGGGATGAACCTGCCGGGGCATCCGGTCTGACACTGGAACCAGCCCCCTCCGCTTCTGCCCCGCAGGCCCGTAACGGTCTTCTGGGCCGGTTGTTTACCGGTAAGGATGCAACCACGGCCTCCGGCAGCACAACAAAAGCGGCCAAAGCAGCTTCCCCCACCCGTAAAGGGGGATGGGAGTTGCCACCACTGGACCTGCTGAAACCCGCTCCGGCGCGCACCCAGAGCGGCCCATCAGAAGAGGACCTGACAAAAACAGCCCGCCAGCTGGAGCAGGTGCTGGCTGATTACGGGGTGCAGGGCACTATTGTCGGCATGAGTGCCGGGCCTGTCGTCACGCTGTATGAGCTGGAGCCCGCAGCGGGCATCCGCTCAGCCCGCGTCATTGGTCTGGCAGATGATGTCGCCCGTACACTCTCCGTGCTGAGCGTGCGTATTGCCACCGTCCCCGGCCGCAATGTCATTGGCATTGAGGTGCCAAACAAAAAGCGGGAAACGGTTTATCTGTCCGAGCTGCTCAACCAGCCGGACTGGCGGGAAGACCCGGCTCACCTCTCCCTCGCACTCGGCAAGGATATTGAAGGGGAGCCCGTCTTCAGTGATCTGGCCCGCATGCCGCACCTGCTGGTGGCAGGCACCACCGGGTCCGGTAAATCGGTCGGCGTCAATGCCATGATTCTGTCGTTGCTCTACCGGCTTTCTCCGGATGAGTGCCGCCTTATCATGATCGACCCCAAAGTGCTGGAACTTTCCATTTATGATGGTATTCCGCACCTGCTGACCCCGGTTGTCACAGAACCAGCCAAAGCCGTGAACGCCCTGAAATGGGTGGTGCGGGAGATGGACCGCCGTTACCGCACCATGGCGCATCTGCAGGTGCGTAATATTGCCGGCTATAACGCCCGCGCAGCAGAAGCCCGCGCGGATGGGGAAGTGGTTGTGCGCCGCGTGCAGACAGGGTTTGACCCGGAAACCGGAAACCCGGTGTTTGAGGAACAGTCCGTCACGCTGGACCCGATGCCCTATATCGTTGTGATTATCGACGAGGTGGCCGATCTGATGATGACAGCGGGCAAGGAAATTGACGCCTGCGTGCAGCGTCTGGCGCAGAAAGCCCGTGCAGCTGGCATCCATGTTGTCATGGCCACACAGCGCCCCTCCGTGGACGTGATTACCGGCACCATTAAAGCTAACTTCCCGACCCGTATCTCCTTTCAGGTGATCAGCAAGTTCGACAGCCGCACCATTCTGGGTGAACAGGGGGCCGAACAGCTGCTTGGGCAGGGGGACATGCTGTTCATGCAGGGCGGTGGCCGCATTACCCGTGTGCATGGCCCGTTTGTGGCGGATAATGAGGTGGAGCAGGTCGTCAACTTCCTGAAAGAACAGGGAGAGCCGATTTACGATGATGATGTTCTGGCCGAACCTGTGGAAGAAGCCCCTGCCAGCAGCGGCAAGTCTGGTGGCGGCGGTGATAACGCCGAATCCGACATGTATGATGAAGCCGTGGCCATTGTGACGCGTGAAGGCAAGGCCTCGACCTCCTTCGTGCAGCGACATCTGTCCATTGGCTACAATCGCGCTGCCAAGCTGATTGAGCAGATGGAACGGGAAGGCATTATCAGCCGGGCTGACCACGTGGGCCGCCGGAAAGTGCTGGCAGGCCCCAGCCGAGAGGAATGACCAAACCAGCCCCCTGCCCCTTCCCGCTCACCCTGCTGTATCAGGACCAGCATGTGGTGATTCTGGATAAACCCGCCGGTGTGCCCGTACATGCCGGGCCAAAGGGTGGGCCGTGCGTGGAAGACTGTTTTCCCCTGCTCTCCCGCCGGAAAGATGGCCCATGGCTGGCGCATCGGCTAGATGCTGAAACCTCGGGTTGTCTGGCAATCGCCCTGCGTAAGCAGCCACTTCTGGCCATGCAGAAAGCCTTTGCTAACAAGACTGTCCGTAAAACCTACTGGGCAGTTGTGGAGGGTGGACCGGACGCGGAACGGGGTGAAATCTCCCTGCCGCTAACCAAGATAACCTCCCCTGCCGGGTGGCGCATAGTCACTGCGCCCGATGGTGCTCCGGCCCGCACAGACTGGCGGGTCCTAGGCCGTGCCGACGGGATGTGTTGGCTGGAACTTTCCCTGCACACCGGGCGCACCCATCAGGCGCGTGTGCATTGTGCCGCCATGGGCTGGCCGATTCTGGGCGATACACTTTACGGGCACTTGCACCCGAACGGCCTGCACCTGCTGGCCCGCAGCCTGACCCTTCCTCTCAC
>NZ_CALLXM010000160.1 GCF_937875265.1 uncultured Acetobacter sp.
GAGGACTTCTGGTTCAGGCGTTTCAGCCTTGGCAAGCAGGAGGGCCGCCCGAGCATTATCCTCTGCTTCCTGCGCAGCACGATCTTCCCGCGTTTTGGTCAGGAGAGCCTGAAGGGCCTTGTCGAGCCGCTCACATTCACGCTGAGCATTCGTCCACCAGTCGGTTGACCATATTCTGAGGATAGTCCAGCCCAGATTTTCCAGAACAGCCTGCCGCAGGCGGTCTCGGTCGCGTGCGGTAGCACTACGATGATACGTAGCTCCGTCACACTCCACGCCTGCAATGAAAATGGTCGGCCGGTCGGGGTCCACAATGCCCAGATCAACCCGGAACCCGGAAACACCAATCTGTGGCACAACCTGCCACCCCTTCAGGCGGAGGAGAGCGGCAACTTCCTTTTCAAAATCACTGTCAAAATCTCCTACAGACCCTTCATGCAGGCCAGCAAGGGCCGTTGCGCCATGTTCGGCAAAGGTCAGGAACTTGCGCAGATCATGCACCCCGACAGCCTGTGTCCGGGCAATATCAATCTGTTCTCCACGCAGGGAGCCAAACACAATCAGGCGTTCACGCGCACGGGTGATAGCAACGTTCAGGCGGCGCTCCCCACCATCACGATTCAGGGGGCCAAAGTTTACGGAAATCTTGCCTGCCTGATCCGGGCCATAGGTGAGGGAGAACAGCATGATATCCCGTTCTTCCCCCTGCACATTTTCCAGATTACGGATGAGCACCGGTTCCCGCACGTCATCACTGAAGAACCGCTCAAGGGCCGGGTCTTCACTTCGGGCCTTATCCATCAGATCCGTAATCAGGGTTTGCTGGTCACTGTTGAAGGTAACAATACCCAGAGAGCGCTCGGAGCCGTCCTGCAACAATCGCAGGGCCTCAGCTACAACCGCGCGGGCTTCCACCGGATTGGTGCGGCCAGCGCCCCGCATATAGATGCCGTTTGGCACAAAGCGGAACGAGACAGCCTGATCTTTAGTAACAGGCGAGGGGAACGTAATGAGCTGGCCGCCATAATATGCCTGATTGGAAAAGGCGATCAGGCTCTCATGCCGGCTACGGTAATGCCATGAGAGATCAACAGCTGGTACGCCAGCCCCCAGACACTCATCCAGAATAGATTCCAGATCACAGGTCTGGGTTTCCATCATATCATCTGTATCGGCAGCTGTCCGGTTAAAGAAGTCTGTGGGAGGTAGCTGCTTAGGGTCACCGACCACAATAACCTGCTTGCCACGACCGATCGCCCCGATGGCATCCCATGTCGGGATCTGTGAGGCCTCATCAAAAATAACGAGGTCAAAAGCCGCAGCATCCGCTGGCAGATACTGCGCGACGGAAAGAGGGCTCATCATCAGGCAGGGCGTCAGACTACGAAGGGCCGTGGGCATCTTCTCAGCAAGTTGCCGGATGGGCAGATGCTGCATTTTCTTGGCCAGTTCACGCGTCAGAACTTTATATTCCGGGTCTGTCTGCCGGGTTCTGGCATCAGGAACCTGCCGGGCCAGTTGTGAGCGGATCAGTTTGGCGGACATGTCCATCAGTTTGCGGTCCAGAGCACGAAACCGCTCAATCCGCTTTTCATGCGTTGCAGCAACAAAACCACGCAGGAGCGGCAACTGATCAATCGCAAAGCGAACCCACCAGCGGGCATAATTGGCTTCAAACACCCGCGTGACATCACCTGATGCAACCAGACCGTGTTCAATGGCTGCAATCAGCGGGGTCAGGCCCAGCCGAATGGCACTCTGGCAGGCATGCTTCCAGGAACACCAGTCCCTCAGGTCCTGCGCAGAATGCTTCCAGGCCTGAAGGGTTTCCGTCATGGCGTCAGGCCATGTTTTCTGGCTGTTCTCAACCAGTGCCAGCGCATCTGAACCGCTAAGGGCACTGAGGGCTTCAAGACTGGTCAGGCATTCAGCCAGAGCGGCCTGAAACGCAGTCAGAGCATGATGAACAGGGCCACCGGTATTCAGCAGGTCCCGCCCTTCACGCAGCAAGGTGTTCAAATGCATGCGGGCGGCAAGAAGTCCTGCCGTATCCCCCGCACTGGCGGCCAGAGCCGAGCGGGTTTCCGCACCCCATGCGTGCATGGCTTCAAGTGCGCTGAAGTCTGTTTCCAGACCTTGCCAGGC
>NZ_CALLXM010000161.1 GCF_937875265.1 uncultured Acetobacter sp.
CAGCTGGTGCAGATGCTGCTCAATCTGGTCAAAAACGCTGCCGAGGCTATTCGGGAGACGGAAAAGCCGGGTGAGATTACGCTCAGCACCAGTTATCGGCCCGGAATCCGGCTGGTTGTGCCGGGCACCACGCAATGGCGGCATCTGCCGCTGGTGGTGACCGTGCGGGATACGGGCCCCGGTATTTCGGAAACCATTCGGCCGCATTTGTTTGAACCGTTCATGAGCACCAAGATGAGCGGCAGCGGGCTGGGCCTTGCCCTTGTTGGTAAGATTATGGACGACCACGGCGGTGTGATTGAAGTGGAAAGCCGCCCCGGACGCACGGAAATCAGCCTGTATCTGCCTGTTGTGCCAGAGGGCAATGAGCCCATCTGAGTTGTTCGTTCTTTTTTTGTAATGATCTTTCTGTTTCTGAGTGTAACCTGATTCCCATGACACCTTTGCCGACCATTCTTGTTGCTGATGATGACCGTTCCATCCGTACCGTTCTCGGGCAGGCGCTGGGCCGGGCCGGGTATCAGGTTCAGTCTACCCCTAACGCTGCAACGCTCTGGCAGTGGGTTGAGGAAGGAGAAGGCGATCTGGTCATCACGGATGTGGTGATGCCCGATGGCAGTGGTCTGGACCTTATTCCGCGCATCAGGCAGGCGCGGCCTGATTTGCGCATTATTGTGATGAGTGCGCAGTCCAATCTGGTAACCGCCGTCAAAGCCACGCAGCGTGGCGCGTTTGAATATCTGGCCAAACCGTTTGACCTGAAAGAACTGCTCAGTGTTGTGGCGCGCGCGCTGGTGGCACCGGCACACGAAGCGGATAAACCTGCACCGGCCTCTGCGCCGGAAGAACGGTTGCCGCTTATTGGTCAGTCCCCGGTCATGCAGGGGATTTATCGCAGCATTGCCCGCCTGACGACGTCTGATCTGACCGTGATGATCAGCGGTGAGAGCGGCACGGGGAAAGAGCTGGTGGCCCGCGCGCTGCACGAATACGGACGCAGGCGTGGTGGCCCGTTTGTGGCTGTGAACATGGCGGCTATCCCGCGTGATCAGATTGAAAGCGAACTCTTCGGGCAGGAGCGGGTGCCGGGTGCTGTTGCCGGCCGGAG
>NZ_CALLXM010000162.1 GCF_937875265.1 uncultured Acetobacter sp.
TGGCCATTGTCAACAATATGGTCGTGCTTGTAGTCGGAGGCTTTTCTCAGCTTATTGTCACATGGCTCATCAGTATCAGCGGCAAGGCCATGGCACCTGCAATTTTTGTCATGAGTGGTGTGATGATCGGGCTGATAGCAGCAACTTACCTCCTGTTCAGTTCTATTTCTGAACAGGATCCTCAAAAGACAAGTTTATAAAAGAGTCTTTTTTATCATGATATAAATAACTAAAAAATTTAGTGTTTATGCATTTTCTTGTAAAATTACACATTTTCTATTTGTTGTTTTGGAATCATTCCATATAATTCAGAAATTATTCGATTCACCCCTTTTTCTGGTATGGCACATGATAAAGAAAAATCTTGCTCTTGGTGTTCTTGCCAGTCTGGATCTGGCGGGATCAGCATACGCAGCGACTGGCACAACAACGCAAACACAGGTTGCGGAACCCGAATCCGTTCTGGTTTCTGGTGCCGTGACAACTGGCATCGGTGCCCTTTCAAACAATACGCGGCGGCACAGCACGACACATGTTGAAGTTGTTACCGCAAAGGAACTGATGGCCACCGGCCAGACCAATGTGATTGCGGCACTGGCTCAGATGTCCCCCGCTATCAGCTCTCCACCTGCGGGCGGCATTGGTTCAAACAATGTTGCACGACTGATGATTCTCCGAAATCTTGGCCCGGATGAAACGCTTATTCTGGTCAATGGTAAACGGCGGCATCTGGGTGCAAACTTCAACTTCAACACAGGCCCTGCCACAGGGTCTCAGCCTACAGATATCAGCCTCATTCCCATCAGCGCGATTGACCATGTTGAAATCATCATGGAAGGCGCAACGGCTCTTTATGGACAGGAAGCCATTGGCGGGGCTGTGAATATTGTTCTGAAATCCACGCCGGGTAAAGGCTCCATCAACCTGCAGGACAGCGGGTATTATGCAGGCGATGGCGTCGGGGTTGATGGGTATGGTGACTATAACTTTGCGCTCGGCCATCATGGCGGCTTTCTGGACCTTGCGACTCAAATTACGCATCAACAACCGACTAATCGTTCCGGTTTAAATACGAGTCAGAAATATTTCAGCATGCCTGACGGTTCTCTGGACCCGCGCGAGCAGAAAATTGGCAATGACGTTAACCGTATTCAGGGCATCAGCCGGTCTTTGTCCGAGCTGTTCAGCGCCAATGGCTCGCTGCCAGTCACGGATAAGATTTCTGTTTATACCACAACCACCTACAGCCATCGTGATGTCGATGCACCGGGCTTTTTCCGGACCGCAAATAACGATGCAAACGTTCGTGCGATCTTCCCCAATGGCTTTTCTCCTCACCTGACTACAGAAGAAAACAACTTCCAGGTGAATGGCGGCATTCGTGGCCGTGATCTGTATGGCTGGAACTGGGATACCTATGTGCTGTATGGGCGCGACCAGCTGCGCTACGGGGCATATGACACCATCAGCCCCACATATGGCCTGAACAGCCAGACCAAATTTTATAATGGCACTAATATTGCATCGAACCTGACAGCAGGGTTCAAACTCTCCCGCGATATTCCTTCATCTATTCTGGCAAAACCACTTGGGGTGGAACTGGGTGGAGAATACCGGCATGATACGTTCCAGATGACTCAGGGGGACACACAGTCCTGGGGGAATGGTGGCGTTGCCATTCTGGATGGCCCCAATGCAGGAAAAGCTGCTGCTCCCGGTGCGTCTGCCTATTCCGGCACACCGCCTTCCGCTGCGGGTAACCATTACCGCGATATTTTTGATGGCCACATCAATCTGGATATGTGGGCCACAAAAAAATGGGAGTGGACGCTGGGTGGCCATGCCACAAACTATTCAGACAC
>NZ_CALLXM010000163.1 GCF_937875265.1 uncultured Acetobacter sp.
TTGATGCCGTTATCGTTGCGACATCCACGCCAGATCAGGCTTTCCCGGCAACAGCAGTGCGCATTCAGGCCGAACTGGGCATGACGCAGGGATTCGGGTTTGACCTTGCAGCGGCCTGTTCCGGCTTTATCTACGGCTTATCTACGGCGGATGCGTTTATTCGCGCCGGGCAGGCTCGTAACATTCTGGTGATCGGCAGCGAAGTTTATTCCCGTATTGTCGACTGGTCCGACCGTGGAACCTGCGTGCTGTTTGGAGATGGTGCAGGCGCTGTTGTTCTTTCTGGCTCTGATACACCCGGTGAGCACGGCTTGCTATCTACCCATCTGCACTCCGATGGCACTGCAGGTGACCTGCTGTATGTTGATGGCGCTGTGGGCCGCCGGGATAAAAGCGGTTACCTGAAAATGAGCGGGCGCGATGTGTTCCGGCATGCAGTAGCCAAGCTTTCCTCTTCAGTGGATGAGGCTTTGAAGGCTGAAGGTCTGGAATATTCAGACGTCGCCTGGCTTGTGCCGCATCAGGCCAATATCCGCATTATTGAAGGTGTGGCCAAAAAGCTGAACCTTTCTGCCGAGCAGGTGGTGGTTACGGTCGATCGGCATGCCAATACATCAGCGGCTTCCATTCCGCTGGCGCTGGATGAAGCCGTGCGGGATGGCCGTATTAAGAAGGGTGATCTGGTGCTGATGGAAGCGCTGGGTGGTGGGCTGACCTGGGGGTCCGCGCTCGCGCGTTTCTGACACTGTTTCCAAAATTCTGACGACAGGACTCTGTCTGGTCTCACGAGAGAATTGACGAGGCCGCCCAACATGTTACTTTCGTTGGTATGGAAACTGTCACGCGTGCTTCTCTGGTCGAGCAGATCTATCAGCAGGTCGGGCTGTCCCGTAAAGAATCGGCTGTGCTTCTGGAAGATATTCTGGAAACAGTCATGCTTGCGCTGGAGCGCGGCGAAAGCGTCAAGATCAGTGGTTTTGGTACTTTTTCCGTAAGGCAAAAAGGCCAGCGCTGCGGACGCAACCCGAAAACGGGTGAAGAAGTCCCGATTCTCCCGCGTTCCGTTCTGGTTTTCCGTCCGAGTCAGTTGCTGCGTGCGGTTATTAATCACGAACCGCATCAGAGCGGCGAGGCGTATGACGATGAGTGAAACTGACCAGTCCTCTTCTGTAACGGAAGTCACCGATTTGCCTGATGAGGAAAACGGTGTGCTGGCCCGTACGGAAAAAGGGCCGCATGCGTTTCGCACCATCAGTGAAGTTGCGGATGAACTGCATGTCCCGCAGCACGTCCTGCGCTTCTGGGAAACCCGTTTCGAGCAGGTTCGGCCTCTAAAGAGAGGTGGCGGTCGACGGTATTATCGTCCTGCCGATATTGACCTGCTCCGGCATATTTCTGATCTTCTGTATGCAAAAGGCTACACCGTAAAAGGTGTGCAGCGTCTTTTGCGTGAAGGTGAAGCTGAAACGGCGCGTCAGGCTTCTGTGGAAACAGGTCCTGCGGCAGAACATATCCCACAGGAAACACCTGAGGCTCCGCATGATGTCGAGCCGGAAGTTGCACCTCCTGCTGCCGCAATAACGGAAAGCGCAGCTCCTTCAGAATACGTTTCTATTGCGCTCTCAGAAGCATCTCAGGATGTCGAAGGAAGTACGTCACCTCATCAGCAGCCTGAAGAGGTTCAGGAAGTACAGAGTGCGCAGGCTCAACCGGAAGAAGAGGTTGCACCCCAGCCTGAAGTGATTTCTGAAGCTGCTCCTGCTCCTGCTCCTGCTCCTGCTCCTGCTCCTGCTCCTGCTCCTGTGGCGGAAGTTGCGGCAGAGACTGTTTCCGGAGAGCTTATGCGACATCTGGAAAAGCAGAATGTGCAGCTGAAAAATGAGCTTGCTGATATTCTTGTTGAACTAGAGGCCTTCCGCAGCCGCCTGACAGCATGAAAAAATGAGCAAGGTGGCTTGTGCGATGTGAAGGGGGCTGCTAAAGACCCTTTCACCAAATGGACGGGCAGTAGCGCAGTCTGGTAGCGCATCAGTCTGGGGGACTGGGGGTCGTGGGTTCGAATCCCGCCTGCCCGATATTTGTCTAGTTGGTTTCCTGAAAAATTTTCAGAGCAGTTTGTGGGTGTTCAAAGCTTGAACACCCTTTTTGCTGTTCAGGCCTCTAGGTTGTTGTTGCCTACAGTCCATCTACGCCAGAGCAGATTGAGTGCTGCCATGGCCGCTGGGCCAACAAACAGGCCCAGCAGGCCCCATGTTTCCGCACCACCCAGAATGCCCAGCAGCACCCAGAGGAAGGGCAGCTGCGTGCTGCCGCCAATAAGAACCGGGCGGATGAAGTGGTCAGCAACAAAAATCACCACAGCCCCAATGCAGAAGGTCACGATGGCTGCCAGTGATGCGCCCTTCACAAGGATGAGCAGAGACACCAGTCCGACGGCAATCATGGCGCAGAAGGGGATCATGGCGGCTACGGCCGTCATCACACCAAACAGAGCCGGGTGTGGCGCACCAGAGAAGGTGTAGACAATGCCCATCAGTAGCCCCTCGCCAATGCCAACCAGCACCAGTCCCAGTACGGTGCCATGGACAGAGGCGACAATCTGGCGGGCAATGGTTTCTCCGCGTTTGCCAAATGCACGGCGGGACGCCACGCGGCACTGACGAATGACAGAGATGCCGTCTTTATAAAGAAAAAACAGCGTGACAATGGAAAAGCAGAACAGCGTGCCTCTGTGCGCAATCTGGGAGCCAAGCGCCTTGGTAATGGCCATGCCTTTGCTATCAAGAGCACCTGTCAGGCTGGAAACATCTTCCGCGTTGGAAAGGTGCTCCTGCCACCAGTGCGTAATTGTCTGGCTGCCAAAAGGCAGACGGGCAATCGCGTCAGGCACCGGCACACCGTTTTGTCGGGCATGTTCCAGCCAACTCAGGGCGCTCTGGGCTTCACCTACAGCTTCCAGCGTGATGAGCATCAGCGGAATGACAAAAATTAGTGCCATGGCTGCGGTAAACAGCATCGGCAGAACCGGGCCATTGGCGGCTTTGGGCCATGCCATGCGGGCACGCGTGTAAAGCGGCCATGTGGCAATGGCAAACACGCCTCCCCAGACCAGCGCGGGCAGAAAGCCGTGGATGGTGTAAAGCGCAATGGCGAAGATAAAAAATGCCAGAACGTTGCGCGCTGTTTCCTGGCCTTTTCTTGAGCGCTGGCTAGGCTTGACCAGAATACAGCGAGGATGCCCGGAAACGGTGGGCTGGCTGGTCGTGTCTGGCATATGGGGCGTGTCTCCTTTTTTCCCGGTAAAAAATTTCATTATTGACAAGTTTGCGCGCTCGCACGTCTCTGGTCGAGCAAAATATAGAGACTAAGGCCCTCTGCACAGGACAGTTTTATTTGAGAGTTGCGGGCTTATCCCTCTATCTCTGGAGGGAGGGCTGCTCGTATAAGCAGTCTGTCATGCTCAAAAATTTTCTTACTGTTGGCGGCTGGACCATGCTCAGCCGTATCCTTGGTCTGGTGCGGGATCAGCTTCTTGCTGCCTTCATGGGCGCAGGTCCCATGCAGGACGCCTATCAGGTGGCGTTCCGGCTACCCAACATGTTTCGGCGGTTGTTCGGGGAGGGGGCGTTTAACGCAGCCTTTGTGCCGCTGTTTGCTTCCGTCCTGACAAAAGAAGGGGAGGCAGAAGCCCGCACGTTTGCGCGGCGGGCGCTGGGCGTCATGCTGCTCTGGCTGCTTTTCCTGTGCGTGCTGGGAGAGGTCTTCATGCCGCAGGTACTGCGGCTGATTGCCCCCGGATTTTTGCAAAGTGGAGAACGCTATGCGCTGGGCGTCAGCCTCAGCCGCATTACCTTCCCGTATCTGGTGCTTATCTGTGCAGCAGCACTGGTGGCAGGTGTCCTTAACGGGTTGCATCGTTTTGGCATGGCGGCAGCGGCGTATCTGGCGTTCAATGTGGTGGGTATTACCGCCATCCTCTTTGTGTCACCGTTTCTGCCTAACGTGGCATATGCGGCGGCGTGGGGTGTCACGGCTTCCGGTGTGGTGCAGCTTGGCCTGCTGCTCTGGGCTGCGCACCGGGCTCACTTTGGGCTGATGCCGCTCTGGCCTGCCTTAACCCCCCGCATCCGTCTGCTGGTGCGCCGTATGGTGCCCGGTCTGGTGGGCAGTGGGGTCGGGCAGATTAACCTGACAATTGATACGATTATCGGAACCCTGCTACCGGCGGGCAGTGTCTCGCTGATGTATTTTGCGGACCGGATCAATCAGTTGCCTCTGGGGGTGCTGGGTGCTGCGGCGGGAACAACGCTGTTGCCGGTGCTTACGCGCCATCTGGCGGCAGGGGAGTATGATGCGGCGCATTCTGCGCAAAACCGTGCCATGTCTTATGTGCTGCTTCTCACGCTCCCCGCAGTGGCCGGGCTACTGGTGCTGGCTGGCCCGATCATGATCGTGCTGTTCGGCCACGGTTCCTTTACCGAGTATGACGCCCTTCTGTCTGCTCAGGCCTTGCGGGCTTACGCCATTGGGCTTCCTGCTTTTGTTCTGGTGAAGGTGTTTTCCCCGGCATTTTTTGCTCGGGGGGATACCCGGACGCCGGTCTATGTCGGGATTAGCATTCTGGTGCTGAATTTTATCCTGAACCTGCTCTTCATGAAGCCTCTGGCGCATATGGGGCCGCCACTTGCCAGCAGTGTGGCGGCCTGTGCGAACGTGGCCTGTCTGGCGGTCCTGCTTGTGCGGCGGAAGGCCTTGCAGGTTTCCGGGGGGGAGCAGTTCAGGATGTTTAAAACAGCCTGTGCTGCGGCACTTATGGGCGTGTGCCTGCTTGGGGCGCAGGCTTTTCTCGCTTTTCCGTCCGGGTTGAGTGTTCGGATTCTATGGCTTGGTAGCCTGGTCGGCCTGGGGGCAGTTCTTTACGGCGTGCTGCTGCACGTTTTTGGAATCATGAATGGTGCGAACGTGCTGGCCCGGCTTCAGCAGCGCCTGCGCAAACGTCGCGCCTGAGTTGAGAAGGCATCTGCGGCTTCAGTAAGAAGTGCCTGCATGGGTGCATCCGTATTGCCGAGGGGACTAAGGAAAAACCATGACAGAAGTTATTCTGGCTCATCAGGTTGATCTGAAAACATGGCGACAGGCTGCACGGCAGCATGCTCTTGCAGGCACGGTGCCTGAGGCCTTGTCCTGGCGTGTCGCGCAATCAGCAGAAGAGGCTCAGCAGGCCCTGCACGCTGCGTCAGCCGTGCAGATGGACCCCAATGCCGTGCTCCATCTGCCGCGTCGGCTGGTGGAGTGGATTATTCTGGCCTTGCAGGCGCCGCAGCCTGAGCGGTTTGCTGCGCTGTATCGTCTGGTTTTTCGTGTGGTGCATGAGCATCTGGATCTGGCGAATGCGCCGGAAGACCCGGATGTGCGAACTGTGGTGGCTCTTGTTGAG
>NZ_CALLXM010000164.1 GCF_937875265.1 uncultured Acetobacter sp.
TGTTGCGAGACAGGCAGGGCACCCGCGTGATGCAGGATATTCTAAGCTGGATAAATACTCCGGAAGCGTGGCTGCCTTCAGGCGGGGATAGTGCCGCATCAGCATGGCTGGCGACCGGTGTTGGGGAAAGCGGTGCAGAAAAACAGGAAACACCACTCCCTATTCTGCCATCTACGCTGGATAGTTTTGCACCACTTTAAACGGCAGAGGCTGAGGAGAGAGGTCTTTCCGTGTCATGAAGTGCATCTCCTCATGACACGGTGGTACGCTACACAGTTTGATAAAAACAAGATATTTTAGAAATTGAAAGATCCACGGACATAATAATATCCGCCCATAAATCCGGAGGGTGAGTAGGTCGCGTAGCGGTAAGAACCTGTGGGCGCAGCAGCAGCCCGGCTGACTTGCGTGGGATATTTGTCAAACAGATTATTGGCCCCAACAGCAACATGGGCACGCTCGGTAATGCCAACATCAAGATTGATATCAGTGTTCCATTGCGGGCGCACTTTGGTCCATGTGGACGCAGGCTGAGAGGGGCTGACAATAAAGGTCACGCTGCCATAACGCTGTTCCTGAATACTGAGCGTATAACGCCCCTTATGCCATGCGAGAGAGAGTGTCTCCCGGTTTTTAGGCGAGGTGTGCAGCAGGTCATTCTGAGAGAATTTATTATAATAATCCTGCCCATAAGAAGCCAGAACATCTGGAGTTTTGCGATAACGGGAAATTTCGGTATCAGCAATATTCACGTTCACGCCAAATTGCAGACTGTGGCCCTGAGGCAGATTGAGCAGATACGTCGCGTTGACGTCCCCCCCGTTGGTTACTGTATCAACCGGGTTGGTATAATACTGCACATAACGCACGCCGGAAATGCCAGCGCTTTCCAGCAAGGCTTCAATGGACGTTCCGCCAAAGTTGGACGTACTTTCCAGCCGGTCATTAATGCCAATGCGGTAGAGGTTCGCTGTAATATGAAAATTATCGACCGGGGTGGTATCTATCCCAATGCTGTAGCTACGGGAATACTCCCCTTTACGGCCTTCTGCCCCGAGTAGACGCGCACTCTGGCTGACAGAAGACGCATAAGCGGACTGATACCCTGGTGTAGAGAAGATAGTGCTGTAATATAGCCCGGCCAGCGTCGGAGGTCGGTAACCGGTGTTGATGTTTGCGCGGATCGCCCAGCGTTTATTAAAGTTATAGCGGGTACCAATGGACCCGGTAAACGCTGTAATGGTGTCTGAATAGTTTGTGGCATGGCCACCCAGCGTCCACTCCCATTTTTTTGTGG
>NZ_CALLXM010000165.1 GCF_937875265.1 uncultured Acetobacter sp.
TAGCCGCGAGCAGGCCGGTTTGCAGGTCAGCGAGCCGGAAATCCATGCGATGCACACCAAAAGTTGCGCGCCCGCGTTCCCTGTCCTGCTGCCGGTTGGTAGCGAGCTGCTCCCGTAGCCAATCTTCTACGGCCAGTGCGGGTGCATGCTCAAGCTGGTCAGCGACGCCACACATCAAGGTCACGTCCACGCTGGGAAAAGCGCCGAGGCTGGATTGAGCAAACAGGCAGAGCTGCTGCACCATCTCACGTCGGCCAGCGGCTATGGCCACACCATGTCGCGCCATGGAAGCTTCCAGCCCCCCCAGCCATGATGCTTCAGAAAAACGGGTTTGAAGAAGCTTGTTCCGCTGCGTCATGGCGCGGTCATAGGCCATCAGTTCACGGGCGTGATGGGGCGTTACGGCCATAACCAGCCGATCCAGAAAGCGTCGTCGGCCAGACGTTCCCTCGCTGAACAGACGGTCCATCTGGGGCGTAATCCAGACAGCGGAGAGCGTATCCTCCAGTGCGTCACGATTACGAACCTGTTGCCCATTCAGCAGAAAAACCCTGCGAGCAGCCTCACCCGCCCCGGCCATGCCTGTACCGAGCTCCAGAATATCCTGATCAAATGAAAATCGTGCGGAAATTCCCCAGGCGGTCGCACTGTCGCGGCCCAGTTGGGCCAGCGGTGCGCCTCGAAGCCCACGGCCTGGCGTCAGAAGGGACAGAGATTCCAGGAGATTAGTTTTGCCGCTCCCGTTTTCCCCGGTGAGGACAACAAGAGAGGCGTCTGGTGACCACACCAGACGCTCATAATTACGAAAATCCGAAAGGGTCAGTTTAAGTAGCTGAGCCACGTTCTATCCGACAGAGCATCCAAAAGACTGGAGCACCATCTGTTTTGTCAGCCAAAATCATGCCTTTTGTCAGGCTCAGTGCGAAACTGATAAAAGGCATGCTCAGCAAGCGTTTTAAACGCGCATAGGCATCAGCACATACAGTGCTGACGGGCTATCGACATCGCGCACGATGGTGGGAGCTGCGCTATCTGAAAACGCAAACTCAACGTCTTTTTCCACCTGATCAGTAATATCGTTCAGGTAGCGGGCCTGGAAGCCGATTTCCAGCGGTTCTGCATCGTAGGAAATGCGGCTGTTATCAAGCTCTTCCGTTGCCATGCCCTGCTCAGCACTGCTGGCTGACAGAGTAAGGAGGCCCGGCTCCAGAGCCAGCTTGACCGGACGAGACCGTTCCTGACTGATAGCGGCCACACGCGCCACGGCATCAGAGAAGTCTTTTTTACCAACGCGTAGAATACGGGTGTTGTTGCTGGGAATCACGCGGTCATATTCCGGGAAAGTCCCGTCGATCAGCTTGGAGGTCAGCATGACCGGGCCAGCAGTAAACTGCACGCGGGTTTCTGAAAGTGCGACTTCAATTTCTTCCGGCGCTTCATCAATCAGCTTGCGCAGTTCCGCGACCGTTTTGCGCGGGATAATCACGCCCGGCATGGTTTCAGCCCCGGCGGGAAGCTCACTTTCCACGCGGGCAAGACGATGCCCGTCCGTTGCAACGGCGCGGAGCAGTTTTCCTGCTTCTGTCTCAGCCGCATGGAAGAAAATCCCGTTCAGGTAGTAGCGTGTTTCCTCGGTGGAAATAGCAAAGCGTGTCCGGTCGATCAGGGAGCGCAGCACCCCTGCCCCAACCTTGAAACGACACGGGAGATCCCCAGTGCCCATAGATGGGAAATCATCAACGCTCAGTACGTTCAGGCGCGTGGAGTAGCGGTCTGCCCGCAGCAGCAGAGGGCCGTCACTGCCTGCCTGATCCAGTTCCACTTCAACGCTGTCCGGCAGTTTGCGGACAATTTCATACAGAACCGATGCCGGAACAGTGGTTGCGCCATCCCGTTTGATGGTGGCCGGAATGTGCTCCACCACCTCAATTTCCATATCGGTCGCCTTCAGGCTTAGCCGCCCATCAGCCGCCTGAATCAGAACGTTGGCAAGGATAGGTATGGTGTTACGCTTTTCAGCAACACTCTGGATGTGTGCCAAAGCTTTGAGCAGTATTGCGCGCTCAGCTGAAAACTTCATCTATGCCTCTTTCCTGCATGACCGGCCCCACGCAGGAACTTAGGCGGGCCGGGATCTATCCTGTTGAAAACTAACAGCAGTAACGGTGCAGTCAATCTTTGAGTGCCAGCATCCCCTGCGTGAAAATGCCGTCACCTTGTGTTCTAGCTTTCCAGCATCCGGCGCATCAGTTCGACATCTTCTGCAAAAGCGGGATCGCGCTCCATTAATTCTGCCACGCGAGAGACGGCGTGCATGACAGTCGTATGGTCACGGTTTCCGAATTTACGGCCAATCTCGGGCAAAGACCGGCTTGTAAGCTGTTTGGCCAGATACATGGCAACCTGCCGTGGCCGGGCTACGGCTCGGGCGCGACGGGCAGAGGACATATCCGTCAGGCGGATGTTCCAGTGTTCTGCCACCCTCTTCTGAATTTCCTCAATCGTCACGCGACGATCATGTGCCTTGAGGATATCGTGCAGAACATCCTGTGTGGCTTCCAGAGTAACGGAGCGGCCAAACAGGTTGGCATGGGCAATCAGGCGGTTAAGCGCGCCCTCAAGCTCACGCACGTTGGACGTGATCTTATGCGCAAGGAACTCAAGAACCTTGGCGGGCACAACCACGCCAGACGCCGCAGCCTTGGATTCCAGAATGGAAATACGCAGCTCAAACGTGGTGGCATGAATATCTGCCACCATGCCACACCCAAGCCGGGTCCGCAGCCGATCTTCCAGTCCGGACAGATCGGACGGAGATTTATCCGCAGACACAACAATCTGTCGTCCGGCATCAACCAGCGCGTTGAAGGTGTGGAAGAATTCCTCCTGCGTGTTGTCTTTGCCGATCAGGAACTGGAGGTCATCAATCATCAGAACATCGACAGAGCGGAGCTGTTCCTTAAACTCCATCGTGGATTGAGACCGAATGGCTGCGATGAAACGATACATGAACTTTTCAGCGGACATGTAGGCAACGGAAACATTGCCGCGCTGCACCAGTTCCGCTCCGATGGCATGCATCAAATGCGTTTTACCCAGACCCACGCCGCCATACAGGAAGAGCGGATTGAACCCGACACTGGAAGGCTTTTCCGCCACACGCCGGGCGCAGGCATAAGCAAATTCATTGGGCTTACCCACCACGAACGTATCAAACGTAAAGCGGGTATCCAGCGTGGTCACGAGGTCGCTGCGCACTTCCGGCGCACTGCGTGGTGCCTCTTCCACATCAGTGCCTGGGATAGCCGCCGTGGGGGCAGCTTCACGAGCCAGCGCAAGAGGTGGGGCTACCGGGTCACCAGGGCGCGCAACCTGAAGCTCCACCCGACGAATGGACGGCAGAACCTGATTCCACAGCTCGTTCAGGCGGTCTCCATACTGGCTGCGAACCCAGTCGCGCAGAAAGCGGGTGGGAAGGAGGAGTGTAATCTCATCACCGTCCACAGGCCCCAACGCGATCTTGGTCAGCCAGGTGCGGTATTCAACCTCCCCAACTTCCCCCTTCAGCCTTGAACAGATCTGTAACCACGATTCCTCAAGCGCCTTGCCATCTTCAAGCTGGGGGAAAGCCCTTTCGTCATCGTCCACTCCGATTGTCATCTACGCTCCCGAGCGGTCATAAACGCGGCCAGCCGCGCGTGATTTTTGATAATGGGGCCGCTTGCGCGACCGCCAGGCAGCCGGGCGTCCGGCAAGCCTCACTGCCGCCATTGAAGGCGGCACAGGAGCGCAAAAAAGACGCTCTCCTGAACAGGAGGCTAGCTGCCAGAACTAAAGCACGACCGAGGGAGGAGCAATGAAAATCTCGGTGCTCTTGCCCTCATTTCTGCCATGCTCTGCCGAGGGCTGTACAAAGCAAAGCCGAACCACCCCAGGATGATTCGGCTTTACAAAACGCACACGTTAAAAGGCTGCCAGAAGCAACCTGAAAGTATCAGGCAGTTGCCAGAGACTTCACGCGAGCAGACAGGCGGGAAATTTTGCGTGCAATGGTGTTTGCATGCACAACGCCCTTAATCACGCCGCGCTGCAGTTCCGGCTGAGCAACACGAAGAGCTTCACGAGCTTCATCATGGTTCCCAGCAGCAATTGCAGTTTCAACCTTCTTGATAAAGGTGCGCATACGAGACTTGCGGGCTGTGTTACGAGCAGTCCGCTTTGCGGTCTGCCGGATGCGCTTACGCGCTGAAGCGATATTCGCCATGAGTTTCTATTTTATCCAGCACAAAAGAAATGAGAGCAGCCCGGCAATGCCAGGTTGGCTGCAAAGAGTAGCGGTGCTGTAATCCACAGCAGTGTCCACAGTCAACCCGGTTCACCCATTATAGGGGTAATTTTACCTTAATTTCTGCCGTAAGGGGCAGAAAAAAGTGGAACGCCCCGCTTGTGTGATCTGCTCAACTCCTGCGCAGGCAGGTGGACCGGGACAGTCCGGGCACGGTTTACTCGTTCTGCCGTAAACGCGCCAGGCATGCTGAAAATAGCCCAGCCCCCCTTCGGGGCGAACATAATCCTTCAGGCTGGACCCACCTGCCGCAATGGCTTCAGTCAGAACATCCTTGATGGCCTGAACCAGAAGTTTAGTTTCCTTGGGTTTTAAGGTGTTCGCGGCGGTCTGCGGATGAATGCCCGTCCGGTAAAGCGCTTCGCACACATAAATATTACCCAGCCCGGAAACAATTTTCTGGTCCAGCAGAATCGTTTTTACCGGAGCCTTCCGGCCGCTAAGGGCAGCATGGAGCACAGCCCCTGTAAAAGCTGGCTCAAGGGGCTCCGGCCCCATGCTGGCCAGAAATTTATACTGCTCTTCCTGCCCGGTAGGGACGATATCCAGCATGCCAAAACGGCGCGGGTCAACAAACCCGCAGCGATGTCCATCAGTCGTGATGAAGGTGACGTGTTCATGCAGTGCAGGGGTAGCCGGAGAATCGAGCACAATGCGTCCGGACATGCCCAGATGCAGCACCACAGACAGATTATTCGACAACCGCATGAGAATATATTTCCCACGGCGACGAAAGCCGGTGATGGTCTGGCCTGCGACAGAGACGCGAAAATCGGCAGGAATCTGCCATCGCAGATCCTGGCGGCGGAGAATGACATCGCTGATCACATGGCCTTGCAGAGCGATCTGCATACCACGCATCACGGTTTCGACTTCAGGGAGTTCCGGCATGAGTGCAAAGCAGGGTATAGGGTAACACCATGACCGACAATAGCTTTGCGCCCCCACCCGTTTCTTCCGCCGCGCCGCAGGTAGAAGAAACTGATTTCGGCTTCCGCTCCGTCAGGAAGGAAGAGAAGAAACCCCTCGTCCGTGCTGTGTTTGACAGTGTTGCGGGCAAGTATGACATCATGAATGACATCATGTCTCTGGGTATTCACCGTGTCTGGAAACGTATTTTTGTCACGGAACTCGGGCCTCAGCCCGGTCTGTCCCTGCTGGACCTGGCAGGCGGCACGGGTGACATCAGCTTTGGCTGGCTGCAGGGCGGTGGTGGCCCCACCATCATGACCGATATTAATGCCAGCATGCTCTCTGTCGGGCGGGACCGTGCGCTGAGCCGGGGCTTTGTGTCAGACCTGTCCTTTGCTGTGGTGGATGCAGAAAGCATTCCGCTGAAAGACATGTCGGTTGACCGTGTTTCCATCGCATTTGGCCTGAGAAACTGCACCGACAAAATGGCCGTGATTCGGGAAGCCCGCCGCGTCCTGCGTCCGGGAGGCCGATTCCTGTGTCTTGAATTCTCCCGCGTTCAGGTTGCGGCTCTGGCCCCGATTTATGATGCCTGGTCCTTCAAGGTGCTGCCCACCATGGGGAGCATGGTGGCGGGAGACCGTGAGAGCTATCAGTATCTGGCGGAAAGCATTCGCACCTTCCCTGATCAGGAAACACTGGCTGACATGTTCCGTGAGGCTGGCCTCTCTCATGTGCGGTATCAGTCTCTTTCGGGTGGAATCGCGGCCATTCATTCTGGCTGGCGTATCTGATCCTCAATGGCAGCCCCCGCAGTCCCTCGCTCCGTTCTGCTGATTGTCAGCGGCAGTATTGCCGCCTTCAAGGTGCCGGAACTTATCCGGCTTTTGAAGGCGGACGGCATACAGGTGCGATGCGTGCTGACCCAGGGGGGCAGCCAGTTTGTTACACCACTGACGCTTCAGGCGCTCAGTGGTCAGCCTGTTCATACTGACTTGTTTTCGCTCACGACTGAGCAGGAAATGGGGCATATAGCCCTCTCGCGTTCGGCGGATCTGCTTCTTGTCTGCCCGGCATCGGCCAACCTGCTTGCCCGCATGGCGGGTGGTCTGGCGGATGATCTTGCCAGTACAGTGCTTCTGGCCACCGACACGCCCGTGATGGTGGCTCCGGGCATGAACGTGCGCATGTGGGACCACCCAGCCACACAAGCAAACATCAAAACCTTAAAAGAGCGTGGCGTAACCTTTTTGGGGCCGGTCAGCGGTGAAATGGCCTGTGGCGAATACGGTCCGGGCCGGATGGTGGAACCTGCCGATGTGCTGGATGCAGTTCTGGGCTTTTTCCGGCAGCAGGTTCGGCAAACCGGCCCGTTAGCAGGCAAAGCCTGCCTTGTGACGGCAGGCCCGACGCATGAGCCGCTGGACCCCGTTCGCTACCTCGCCAACCGGTCTTCCGGAAAGCAGGGCTATGCCCTGGCTGAGGCTCTGGCCGATCTTGGTGCTGAGGTCACACTGATCAGCGGACCCACAGGCCTACGCCCCCCGGCTGGTGTTACAGTGTCTTTTAGTGAGACAGCCTGCGAAATGCAGGATCTGACCCTTGATACCGCCCGCAGCAAGGCGTTTGATCTTGCTATCTGCACCGCTGCCGTGGCCGACTGGCGACCTGCTTATGTGCAGGATCAGAAAATCAAAAAAAAAGTGGGCAAGGATGATGTGCCCCCGCCTCTGGCGCTGCTGCCGAACCCGGACATTCTTGCCGAACTTTCCGCCCCGTCCTCTTTCCGTCCCCAGCTTGTGGTTGGCTTTGCGGCAGAAACTGAAACGGTGGAAGCCCATGCTCGTGCCAAGCTTGCCCGCAAAGGATGTGACTGGATTGTTGCCAATCATGTTGGAGCAGGTTCAGGTGTTATGGGCGGTTCAGAAAATCAGGTGATCCTCATGACGCAGGATACAGCTGAACACTGGCCCCGCCTGAGTAAGGAAGATGTAGCCCGCAGGCTTGCTATAACTCTTGCGGACTGGTTTTCTAAACGTCACAAATCATTATAAGACACATGAGATATGGAGTGCCTGATGCTCGCATCTGAACCCCGGAAGACCGGCCTCACAGTGCGGGTGCAGCGTCTGCCGCACGGGCAGGACCTCCCCCTTCCCTCCTACGCCACAGCAGGGGCTGCCGGGATGGACCTTCTGGCTGCGGTGCCGGCCCCTGTCACACTTCAGCCAGGTGGCCGCACGGTTATCCCGACCGGCCTGTGCATTGCATTGCCGCCAGGTTACGAATTACAGGTTCGTCCCCGCTCTGGCCTTGCTTTGAAGCATGGCATTATTTTACCCAACTCTCCCGGCACGATTGATGAAGATTACCGGGGTGAAGTCGGTGTTATTGTTTTAAATGCGGGTGATCAGCCTTTTACCGTTGAGCATGGCATGCGCATTGCACAGGCCGTCATTGCCCCGGTTGAGCGTGCCTCCTGGGTTGAGTGTGACAGTCTGGATGAAACTGCCCGTGGGACGGGTGGCTTTGGCAGCACAGGAACTGGTCTGCCATGACGGCAGTCCGATCTGATTTTTCACTTCCTGCTCAAAACCCTTCCACGCGCCTGCCACTTCGCCACCTGAAGAGTGCAGATGCCCTCCTCCTGATCTGCATGATGGGGTTGGCTATTCTGGCTGGCACCGGCGTGCGCCACATACTGGGGCCGGTTGCTGCTCCGGTTCAGGCCCCAATTCATCTCGATGTTTTATGGCTTCCCGATTATGCCTTGCGGACCACTCTGCGGATGTTCGCGGCCCTCGGGGTTTCACTGGTTTTCACCTTTATTTACGCCACACTGGCTGCAAAAAGCCGTCGCGCTGCGCAAATTCTGGTGCCCTTACTGGATATCTTCCAGTCCATTCCCATCCTCGGCTTCCTGAGCTTTACCGTGACGTTTTTTCTGGGGCTGTTCCCCGGACAGGTCATTGGAGCCGAGCTGGCGATCATCTTTACCATTTTCACCACTCAGGCGTGGACTATGGCCTTCGGCATGTATCAGTCCCTGCGGAGTGTGCCGACAGAGCTTGAAGAAGCCGCCCGATGCTTTGGGCTAACGGCATGGCAGAAATTCTGGCGGCTGGAAGTGCCTTGCGCCATTCCCTCGCTGGTATGGAATGCCATGATGTCCATGGCCGGTGGCTGGTTTATGGTGATCTATTCAGAAACCATCACTGTGGGGCATACCACTCTCGTTCTGCCCGGGATTGGGTCCTACGTGGGGGCCGCAGTCAGCCAGAAAAATATTGGGGCAGTTCTGGCGGCAATCCTCGTTATGGCGGGTATTATTCTGGCGTGTGATCAGCTTGTGTTCCGTCCCCTCACCGTCTGGGCCTCTCGCTTCAGGCTGGAGACAACAACGCAGGATGACGCGTTGGGAGAGCCGTGGGTTCTCCGCCTGCTCCGCCGCACGCGTGTTCTGCGAAGTGGCATTGATCTGCTTCTGGCTTTCATACACCCGCTTAGCTCTCTTCCTCTGGGGCGACGAAAGAGACGCTTCAAGAGTGAGCGATCTTCTGTTTCTAAAAGAGTTTCTGATGTTTTGTGGTGGGGCGCATTAGGGCTGATCTTCCTCCTGGCCCTGCAACAGCTGTGGCTCTACAGCAGTTCGGCCTACACACTTGGGCAGATCGGGCATGTTGTGGTGCTGGGTTTTTATACGCTTTTGCGTATGGC
>NZ_CALLXM010000166.1 GCF_937875265.1 uncultured Acetobacter sp.
CTATGGTGACATGAGCCGGTGTGCCCTTGATGGAAATCCGGTTCCCGCGATGGGCCACCTGCACATCCAGTCCTTCCTCCAGATGTCGCAGATTGCGATCATGGTCTCCCACCAGTCGGGCCAGCAGAGCATTGTCTTCAAACCGCAGTGTCACCGGTTTTTCCGGTGCAGAGCTGTCAGAGGGGGAGGGGGCGGAGGAAATGGGCTGGTCAATGGTGCTCAAGCGTAAACTCTCTCCTCTTCCACAATACCATTCAGGGAATTGGTCAGGCGTTCGGTAATCCGCACCGGCAGTTCCTGGCCAATCAGGTCAGGCGAGCCACTGACGTGCACGGGCTGAAGCCAGGGGGAGCGCCCGGAAATCTGGCCGGGTTTGCGTCCTTTTGACGTAAACAGAACCGGCACCGTCTGCCCGACCAGAGACTGGTTGAAGGCATCCTGCTGTTCCCGCAGCAGAGCTTGCAAGGCCTGCAGGCGGGCGTCCTTCACGTCCTCCGGTACCTGTAACGGCGCGCCAGCCGCGGGTGTTCCGGGGCGCTGGGAGTATTTGAAGGAATAGGCCTGCGCAAAGGTCACATCCCGCACCAGCTGCATTGTAGCTTCAAAATCCTCATCCGTTTCACCCGGATGGCCGATAATGAAGTCAGAGGACAAGGCAAGGTCGGGCCGTGCCTCATGGAGTTTGCGCACCAGATCCCGGTATTCATCGGCGGTATGGCCGCGGTTCATGGCACGCAAAATCTTGTCGGAGCCGGACTGCACAGGCAGGTGAAGGAAAGGCATGAGCTCCGGCAGGTCCCGATGCGCAGCAATCAGGGCCTCGTCCATATCGCGCGGGTGGGATGTGGCGTAGCGAATACGGTTCAGGCCGGGAATGGCAGCCAGTGTCTGAGCCAGCCGCGCCAGCCCCCACACGTCACCCTCCGGGCCTGTGCCGTGATAGGCGTTCACATTCTGACCCAGCAGGCTAATTTCCTGCACGCCACTTTCCACCATCCGGCGCGCTTCTGCCAGCACAGAGCTGACGGAGCGGCTGACTTCCGCGCCGCGTGTGTACGGTACCACACAGAAAGAGCAGAACTTGTCACAGCCTTCCTGAATGGTGAGGAAGGCTGTGAGGTTGCCGGGTGTCTGCGGTGCTGCGGCATCAGGCAGAAAGTCGAATTTCTGCTCGGCAGGGAAGTCCGTTTCAATCACAGCCCCGCCAGCGCGGGCCGCGCGGGCCACCATTTCCGGCAGGCGGTGATAGGTCTGCGGGCCAAGCACGATGTCCACGTACGGCGCACGAGCCAGAATTTCCTGCCCCTCAGCCTGTGCCACGCAGCCTGCAACAGCAATAATGGTCTGCTGGCCGGTAGCCTCGCGCTCTTCCTTGATCTTTCTCAGCCGCCCCAGTTCGGAAAAGACCTTTTCCGCAGCCCGGTCACGAATGTGGCAGGTGTTGAGGATAATCATGTCTGCGGAGGCCGGTGTGTCCACAGGCTGGTAGCCAAGCGGGCGCAGCACGTCACTCATCCGGGCGCTGTCATACACATTCATCTGGCAGCCCCATGTAATGACATGCAGACCACGCGTGGCGGTGGAGAGAGGGGGAAGTCCAGTCATGACAGCAGCGGCTCCGGCACGCCGCAGGCCCATTCCATACGGCAGGGGCAGGAAATCAGGCCAGCGAGGCCTGAGGTCAAGACTCTTTTCCGTAAAGAGAGGGTCGGCGCGCCATAAAGGGTGTCCTCACCGGTTCTTTATGTATGAAGCAAAACGCGGGGCCACTCTGTCAAGCAGACGTTTTATGACGCGCGATTTGTTGCATGGCAGTTCCGTGGGCTCACATCGGCCTGGCTGCACCGTGGGAGTGTGATTCTGCCGTAATTCCGCTGCTCCTCGGGTTACGGCGTTCCATGCGGCCTGTGCCAGAGCCTTCCTGCTTGGGAACAGTTCAGGATCAAGCGGTTCATGCAGAATCACAGTCGCCTGAGACCTCTGCCACTGCACCAGCTGCCAGACATGGGGGCCAAGATCCATATCACCATACCACGCAAAAATCGGGCGGCGGAGGCGGGCAACCGGCAGGCCTTCCAGTTTGTCATAAACTACGGAGACCGGCTGGATGATGGGGGACATGCCGGGAGCATAAACAATGGGAAGCTGACTTTTCTCACCATTCCGCAACCGGGGCAGTTTGGCGATGGCAAAAAAGGCAGACATGAATGGCAGCACGCGGGAACCATCGGATGACGTACCTTCAGGGAAAAGGATCAGATTATCGCCTTCCACCATGCGGCGGATCATCAGGTCTCGTTCACGCCCGGTGGTGCTGCGCTGGCGGCTGACAAAAATGGTCCGGCCAATTTTTGAAACCAGCCCCATGACGGGCCATTTTTCAATGTCCCCTTTGGCTACAAAAACAGACGGCAGCAGCGTGCCAAGAACCAGAACATCAAGCCAGGTGGAATGGTTAGAAATATAAATGACGGGGCGTTCCCCGCGCGCGCGGGCCCGCGCGCCTCCTACTGTACCAGCCCGTTTGCCAATCACGCGGATGCGCAGGCCGAGCAGCTTGCACAGCACCCCCCAGATCACGCGCGTCCAGCGGATTTTAGCGGTGCCAGGTACAGGCAGGAGGCATGCCTCAAATCCGACAGAGAGCGGGACCCATAAAGCGATAGCCCCCAGCCTCAGGCTGCCATGCACCTGACTGCTGATGCGGCAGCATTTCTCAACCCATGACGGGAGGGGAGAAAGAGGCCCACGCTCCAACGGGGCAGATGTCTCGGAAAACCGCTGCTGAGCGGGGGAGGCACGCTTCATGATCTTGGTCCTGCCATATACGGGCAGGGTCTCGGCTTACGGCAGAAATGGAAAATCATAGGCTCTCATAACGCGAACTGATGCGCTCGGACAATCATGCTTCGCAAGTTGCGTGCAAGATGGCACAAGGGGGTGCTGGTATGCGCAGGCATAAAACCTGAAAATGATCTCATTTTTGTCATGGTGATGGGTCATGACACAGGGTGGGATGATTAAGAAGCAAGGTATGCGCGTGACGCAGGGAAGTAAGACGGTGGTGGAAGCAGAGGTGCGTGCACGTGACCAGTAAGGGCGTTCTGGACGGCATTGTGCTGACAGCGAATCGTATCGTGACCGGTGTTACACTGTGGAGCGTTGCCGCAGGATGTGCGTGGGCCGCAGACCCTCAGCCATATGTGACGCAGATGGAAGGGTCCGGTCAGGCAGATCTGGATGCGGCCCTGAAATCCTCATCTGATCTGCTAGGCCTCCAGGCAACCCATGCGGTAGGGCCGTTTGCGCTGGCCGGTCGCATCCGGAGTGAATACGACCGTCTGCGTTCGGCGCTGGACAGTTATGGATACTATGACGGCACCGTGCAGATTTCCCTGCATCGGGCCAAGTCCAAGGATTCCGTTTCTGTTGACGGTATGTCTCCTGCTCTTTCCGACTGGCTGGCTGGCATTCCCTCCGGAGAGAAGATTACTGCTGATATCAAGGTGCAGAAAGGGCCACTTTATCATCTTGGCTCGGTTACGGTTGTTGACCCTAAAACCAGCGCTCCGGTTGCTTTGACAAAAGCACAGCAAGCAGCCTTCGCCCTGAAAACCGGGCAGGCCGCTGTGGCGCAGGATGTGTTGGGGAGTGGCGGCAGCCTGCTGGATGTGCTGCGGGAAGAAGGCCACGCGCTGGCGCAGGTTGATAAACCCCGCGCATATCTTCAGCCACAAACGCATACGCTGGATGTTGTCTATCCTGTTTCAGCCGGGCCGGTGCTGAATATTGGCAAAATAGATGTGGACGGATTGAAGCGGGTGCATGAGCCCTTTGTACGCCGCAGGCTGACCGTGCAGGAAGGTGAGCTTTATCAGCCTTCCAAAATTGAAGCGGCCCGACAGGATCTGAGTGCGCTGGGCGTGTTTTCCAACGTGGCAGTCAAGGATGGCTCGACCAAACCGGTGAATGGCACCATGCCGCTGGACTTTACACTCCAGGAAGCCAAACGGCGGTCTGTCGGGGCGGAAGCCGGGTATTCGACAGACCTTGGGGCCCGGGTGGGGGCCACATGGACGCATTACAATATTCTGGGTAATGCCGAGCGCCTGAAGTTGACGGCTCTGATCACCGGTCTGGGTGGCTCTGCCCAGCAGGGTCTGGGCTACGATGTGTATGCGGATTTCATGAAGCCTGATTTTTATGACCGTAACCAGAACCTGAGCGTGCGGGTTGAAGCCCTGCGTCAGCTGTTCTGGTCCTATCGCCAGACGGCTTTTCTGGTGAATGCCGGGATCACCCGCCGGATTAATAAAAACTGGAACGTCAATTTCGGGCTGGCAGCGGAACAGGAAAACATCGACCAGTTCAATGTGAGCCGGGATTACACCATTATCTCCGCCCCGCTGGCGGCGATGTTTGATAATACGGGTGTTGGTAACCCCATTGAACCGGCTCTGCATGGTGTGAGGGCCAGCATCAACGCCTCTCCCTCTGTCTCGCTTGGGGACAAGGGAAGTGGCACGTCATTTTTTGCTGTTCTGAACGCTGCGGCCTCGACCTATTTTGACCTCAAGCATCTGGGTATCAGCCGTCCGGGCCGCAGTATTATTGCGATCCGCGGGATGATTGGCAGCATTCAGGGGGCATCCACTTACGATATTCCGCCTGACCAGCGCATGTATGCCGGTGGCAGTGCCACGGTGCGTGGGTATCGCTGGCAGGGTGTGGGGCCGCAATATGGCCGCACACGCTACGCCATCGGCGGAACATCGCTTGATGCCGGGTCCATTGAATACCGGCAGCGCCTGTTCAAAAGCTTCGGAATGGCCGGATTTGTAGATGCCGGGCAGGTGGGCAGCAGCAGTATGCCCTTTACCGGCACGTTGCGCGTGGGTGCTGGCGGTGGCGTGCGATATTATACGCCCATCGGGCCGGTGCGTGTGGACGTGGCCGTGCCGCTTAACCGCGCGTATCGCGGTGACAAGTGGGATTTGTATATCGGTCTTGGGGAAACATTCTGATGGCTGAGTACAACGAGGCAAATCCCGCCCCGCGTCGCTCGGTGCTGCGCCGCGCCGGACGCGTTCTCGGCCTTTCCGCCGGTGTGCTGACGGGTGTTGCCGTTCTGGCTGTCGGGGTCATTCTGGTTGGGGCCAATACCGGGCCGGGGCGCGGGCTGCTGACCAAACAGACGACGGCACTGACGGGCGGCACGGTGAGCATTGCCGGAATGTCTGGCCGGTTCCCGGATAAGTTTCATCTGGATTCTATTGCTCTGCGTGACAAGGAGGGTGTCTGGCTCTCCCTACACAATATTGATCTCAACTGGTCTCCGCTGAGCATGGTCTGGCGCACCGCCCGTATTTACTCCCTGAAGGCGGATGAACTGAATATCCCGCGCCTGCCGGTTTCAGACCCCACGGCAGCACCCGCTGCTCCGGCATCAACCGCAAAGTCCAAGCTGGGGTTGAGCATTGATATCCGCACGCTGGCTGTGCAGCGGATTAATGTCGGCGCGCCGCTGGCGGGTATTCCGGCCAGTTTCTCACTGTCCGGGCATGGCAGCCTGTCGTCCATTGACCCGGTTATTGACGGGTTAAGTCTGCCCACGCTGCCAAAATCCGATATTGCGCTGCACGTCAAACGGCTGGATGCCAGCGGACAGATTGATCTGGCGACGACAACAGGGGGCGGAAAGCTCGGCCTGCATCTGGATGCGCAGGAGGGAAAGGATGGTTTTGCGGCTGCTAAGCTGAAGATGCCGCAGCTCACGCCGCTTTCCCTCGCGCTGGACATTAACGGGCCGACAAACGCCGCCGTACTGGGTTTTTCTGCGGCTGCCGGGCCGGTGAAAGCCAAAGCCGATGGCGTGCTCAATCTGCTGGCCGGAGACATGGCGCGCTTGTCCGCGCAGTTTGATGCGCCGCAACTCTCCCTGACGCCTGATATCGGTTGGGAGGCTATCCATCTGGCAGCCCAGCTTAAAGGCAAAATGGAAGCACCGGATGGCACGGCAGAGCTTCAGGTTGACAGGCTGGCCGCAGCTGGTGCGGCTGTAGGGACCATCAAAGCCACCTTCACCGGCCAGAACGGGCGGCCCGGAGTGGCTGATCTGCTGCATCTGGTCATGACGGCGGATGGTGTGCGCCTGCCGGGGAGCGCGCCTAATTTGCTGGCATCCGCCCCGGTGCAGCTGGACGCGAAGCTTTCACCCCAGCCCGCCGGAAAACCGCTGGAACTGGATATCTCACACCCGCTGCTGCACCTGACAGGCTCTATCCTGACAGCGGCGCCGCAGCGCGGCACAGTCATGCTCACTCTGCCGGACCTGCGCCCCATCGGGCAGGTGGCAGGCACGCCATTGCAGGGGAATGCCGGGGTTAAGGCAGAGTTTGATCTGCCAGCTGCGGCAGAGGGTGATACGCACCTGAAAGCGGATGGCACTTTAGGGATTACCGGTGGCCAGCCGCAGGCCGTGGGGCTGATCGGCCCGAAAGGGACATTTGCCCTCGCGGCTACTATGCGTCCGCATGCGACACAATCTGCCGGGCAGCAGATTGATCTGTCTTCTTTGAGCGTGGATGGGCAGGCCCTGCATCTGAAGGCTCAGGGCCGGGTGAATACCGGGCAGGATATGGATGTCACCTCCACGCTGGCGCTGCCTGATCTGGCGCGGGCACTTCCGTCTTTGCGCGGTGGGGTTACGCTTGCACTGTCTGCCAAGGGGCTGATGCAGGATTTTGCGGCCAAACTGCATCTGGAAGGGGATCCGGGCACAGCAACCATGCCGCGTGGTCCCGTGGTGCTGGATGCCGATCTTGCCCATCTGCCCACAGCACCTGCTGGCACGCTGGATGCGCATGGGTCGGTTAATCGTGCGCCGTTGCTGCTTAATGCCGTTTTTGCGCAGGACGAAAAAGGCAGCCGCCAGATCGATTTGAAAAAGCTCTCCTGGAACAGTGTGCAGGGGCAGGGCTCTCTCGCACTGGCGTCAGGCGAGGTTGTGCCGCTGGGCACGCTGGACCTGAAAATCGGGCGGCTTGCGGATTTGAAAGAGGTTATCGGGCAGCCGATTTCCGGCGCGCTGGCGGCCTCGGTTAAAACCACGCAGGTTAATCAAAAACCGATGGTGGCGTTGAAGCTGGATGGCAATGTCGCCATGCCGCAGGCTAAAATTGGCTCACTCTCTCTGGCTGGCACGGTGAAAGACCCGGCAGCACACCCGGATGCAGATTTGAGCCTGAAGCTGGGCGGTCTGGCCGCAGCGGGCGTTACGGGGCAGGCGCGGCTGACGGCAAAAGGGCCGGAGAATGCTATGGCGCTGAGTGCGCAGATTGGCCCGGCAAGCTGGTCTGGTAGCCCGCTTTCTCTCGATACAGCAGCTCTGCTCAACCTGCCTGCCAAACAGGTACGCCTGCAAAAACTGGCCGCCACGGCCAAGCAGGAAAACCTGAAGCTGCTGGCCCCGGCACTCATCTCCTTTGGGGAGACAATGGGCGTGGACCGTCTGCGCGCCACGCTCGGCACGCAGGGGGCAGAACCGGCCACGGCCGATATCGCCGGACGCATCAAGCCGACACTGGCCGCCACGGTGGATGTGCGAAACCTGACACCCGCTCTGGCGCGTCCGTTCATGCCCGATTTGCATGCGCAGGGTACGGTTTCCGTTCAGGCCAAGGTGAGTGGCACTCTGGACCGCCCGCAGGGGCAGGTGCATCTGGCAGGGAATGGCTTGCGGATGCAGGGAGCTTCGGCCGCTGCGTCTCTGCCCGCCCTGCATTTGGATGCAACGGCCAATCTGGCCGGAACGTCTGCCAAGGTGCAGGTACAAGCGGATGCCGGGTCAAAGCTGGCATTGAATGTGGCTGGCACCGCGCCGCTTTCCAGCACAGGGCCGGTTAATCTGCGCACAAACGGGCATCTGGATCTGGCCATTGCCAATGGTTATCTGGGTGCGCAGGCGCGGCAGGCACTGGGGCAGGTGCAGCTTGCCCTGCTGGTGGAGGGCACCATGTCTGCCCCGCGTATTACAGGCACGGTTGACCTGCAAAATGCCGATATTCAGGACTTTGCACAGGGTGTGCATCTGTCCGCCATCAATGGGCATATTGTGGGGCAGGGGAATAGCATTGTTATTCAGAGCCTGACTGCCAAAGCCGGTGACGGCACGATGGGTGTGTCAGGCTCCGTTGGTATGCTGGCCCCCGGAATACCGGTGGATATCCATTTTATAGCGCGTGATGCCCGCCCCATTTCCAGTGATCTGATCACAGCCGTGATGAATGCGGAAATGACCATTAAAGGGCAGGCCTCTGCCCGGATGGATGTGGCAGGCAATGTTGATCTGCGGAAAGTGGAAATCAACATTCCCAACTCCCTGCCATCCTCGGTGGCCCGGCTGGACGTGATCCGTCCGGGGGACAAGACGCAGACTGATGCCGCAGCAGAGGCAAATGCCAGCGCGAGTGTTATCGGGCTTAATCTGACTGTGACATCACCGGGCAAATTCTTTGTGCGCGGACATGGTCTGGATGCAGAAATGGCGGGCAAGCTCAAGGTCAAGGGAACGAGTTCGGCTCCCGTGGTCAGCGGTGGGTTTGACCTCAAGCGCGGGAACTTTGATCTGGCCGGGATCTCGCTCAACTTCACCAAGGGGCGCGTGGCCTTTAACGGCAGCAGCGTGGACCACAAGCTGGACCCGACACTGGATTTTGAGGCTGACCGCGCTGTGAACGGGCAAACGGCCATGCTGAAAGTGGGCGGGTATGCCAGCGCCCCCAAAATCGGCTTTGAGTCCATTCCTTCCCTGCCGCAGGATCAGGTTCTGGCCATGCTGCTGTTTGGTACGGATGCGCATTCCCTTTCTTCCACCCAGATGGTGGAGCTGGGCACGGCACTGGCAACTCTGACTGGGGCAACGTCTTTTGACCCAATGGGCACCCTGCGTAAAACCCTGCATCTGGACCGGCTGG
>NZ_CALLXM010000167.1 GCF_937875265.1 uncultured Acetobacter sp.
CGCAGGCGGCGGACTTCACCGGCAAAAACCAGCGGCGGGTAGGCGCTCAGGCGGCCTTCAACAGCTTTTACCGCATCCTGATCCGGATACGTGGGCATTTGCCGGACTGGAAACGACCGCCAGCTATCCGGCATCCAGGCTTTAGACGTCGGGTGGGGCTGGTTGAGCGAGGCACTCATGGGTCGATCCTGTCTGTTCATTCTTGGGTAAAGGGAAGGCCTGATGAAAAAGTTTTACAGGGGCCTTTGGTACGGAAGGGGTGTCTTTATGTCTAAAACCGTCGCAATACGCAAATTTTGTTAAGGTTAAATGGTGTTGCTTTTTAATGACTGCAATACGGATTGCGTATGAGGAATGGCGCATGTGTTACACGGGTATGGCTGTTCCAAGGGTAGATCTTACTATTAGACTCCGAATGTTTTCAGTAAGATAGCCCCTACAACTGAGGGGGTAGCGGACATAACGCCTTGTGATGAAACCTGATTGGATTTTTTTGCGGGTTGGTGCGATACTGGACGCTTGTCGCCCGTGCCAGGTCTCTGAGTGCAGGTTATGGTCCATTTCTTTCGCGGGGTGACGCGCAATGGCGCAGCTGCGTAAACCGTCTTTACTTCTGGTCACCGGGCTTTGCCTCGGTTTCAGTCTGGCTACGGGCTTGTCCGCTGCTTATGCTGATCCGGCGCTGACACCTGATGATAATATTTCGTTCGGGGATGACGCGTCTTCTTCCAGCAGCAAGCCTACTGAAAAGAAGACCGTGCATGGTCATCGCAGCCTGCCGCCTGGTTATCAGGATGCGCCATCCATGGAGTTTAATCATGGTGCCGACCCTGACCACCTGGCAAAAGTGCATCGCGATGCTGTGACGGGCACGGATCTTTCCCGGTATGGTTCCGCTTATGAAAACAGTGGCCCCTATGGTTCCGGCCAGATGGGTGATGCAACCGGGAATGGCTGGGTCACGCCCCGCTGAACCCGGCATGGCGTGAAGCCTGCCTGCACAAGTGTGCGGGCGGGGCTTCTAGTCCTCTTCCACGACCCTCACAGTGGTCTGACCACTGGTTAAATCCAGAATACGGTTTGTAATCATCTCCTGTTGTTCCACGGGCAGGGTGAGCACAATCTGTGCGCCTGTGCTGTCAAATTCAGGCGGCGCACTTTCTGTTCCTGTCCACTCCTGCATTCTGGCCTGCATGAGGGACAGAAGTGAAAACGAGCAGTGAAAACTGAGCCGTGTGCGCTCAATCAGCTCTTCCTTCGGTGCTTCCCGCAGGCATTCAGCCGCTGTGCCGCCATAGGCGCGCACAAGCCCACCTGCGCCAAGCTTGACCCCGCCAAACCAGCGGGAGACGACAATGGCCACAAGATCCAGCTTCTGCGACGTAATCATCTGCAAAATGGGGCGGCCAGCGGTACCGGAAGGTTCGGCTGCATCATGGCAGCGGCAATGCGGCCCAACCTGCCAGGCCCAGCAGTGGTGTGAGGCATCAGGCGCTGCGGCGGCTATGCCTGAAATAAATGCGTCTGCTTCTTCAATCGTTTGCACAGGTGCAGCACTGGCCACAAACCGGCTTTTTTTGATCTCCCGTTCCAGTGTGAACGGGCCGGTTAGTGTTTCCGTCATGGTGCGCATGATACTGGGCCTGCCGGACAAGGGACAAGGCCCGGATGCCGGAAAACCGTGTATCAGCAGGAAAAGGCAGCGCCGTGCATGGGCCGCATGAACGATAGGTGCTGGCAGGCGTTGTCTGTTTTCTCCCGGTCTCCCATTTAAAGGGGCATGCCTTCAGGCCGGGCCTGCACCGGATGGGCAAAAATGGAACACGTCAGCCTTGTCAGAACAGGGCTGAAACGGAGGCATACTCTCTATGAACGAGTCCGCAATGCGCGCGGTTAACGCCATGAGTCGCTCTGATTTTGTTGCGACATTCGGGTCTGTTTTCAAAGACGCACCCTGGGCGGCTGAAGAAGCCTTTGAATGCCGACCGTTTGCTGATCTTTCTGCCTTGAAAAGCACGATGATGGCTATGGTCCGTGGTGCGCCAGAAGAGGCCCGCCTGCGGGTTCTGCGGTCTTACCCCGGGCTGGAAAACGTGTTGGCGGTGTCATCCCTTAAACAGAGGATTGCCTCCAGTTCCACCGTGCCTGCTGGTCTGGATCAGCTTTCTCCTGAAGAATTTGCGCAATTTCGGTCTTTAAACAAATCCTACCACGAGCGGTTTGATATTCCGTTCATCCTCTACGCTGAAGGCAAGACTGCGGAGGGTGTCATGGCATTGCTGGAACAGCGGCTTCGGCACGAACCGGAGGTGGAAGAGGCCATTGCGTTCCGGGAAATTGGGCATTTTGCCGCCTCTGAGTTTCAGGCTATCTGCCAGAAACTGGCTGCGGCACAGGGTGACTGACGTCACTGAGGGCCGTTGCGCGCATGACGGAACCATTTGAGGAGCTTCTTCTGGGGCGGGCCTGACTGCGGCCTTAACACGTCAGGCATGTTCTCCTGCATTGCGCATCGGGTTAAAACCGGGCAAAGATCGGCAAGCTTGAGGCTGTTTGGATGCGGGAGGTCAACGCGCTATGGCACACTGGTTCCGTAAGGGATGTTTTCTGGCTGCTGGTCTGTGGGCCGTGGCATTGCCCGTTCTGACAGTTTCTCCCGCTCTGGCGGATGATGATGACGAGGGTGGTGAAGAAAGCCACAAAGGCCCGGACATGCATCATCTGGCTGCAAAGCCCCCGCTGCCGCGTGCGCATAAGGATTTCAGCAAGTTCCGCTACCGCCCGGAAGGGGACAAGGTGCAGGAACAGGCTGAGGCAAACCGGCTGCTGTTCTGGACACAGGACGGTCGGCCAGATGGTTATGCCGAGCGACGGGGCAGCAGCATTATCTATTATAACGCGCAGGGGCAGGCCATTCGCGTGCAGCGTCTGGAAGCGTCTGAACTGGAAGACTAACCAGTCAGAACGCTGCGTCTCGTTCTGTTGACGCCGGGATTACTGGGCGGTTGTCAGGTCCAGAATTGACGCTGACGTTTCTTCAATGGAGCGGCGGGTCACGTCAATAATCGGCCAGTTGTGGTGGCGGCACAGGCGACGTGCCCAGCGCAGTTCTTCCTGCACTTTTTCAAGGTCAATATAGGCGTAGTCAGCCGTGGAATCTGCGTGGCGGCTTGTTGGCATCATCTGGGAAAGACGGGTCCGCCGGATTTCAATCAGCGTTTCCGGATCAATTGTCAGGCCGATCACCGGGCATTTCAGCTGGAACAGCGCTGGCGGGGGCTCAAGGCCCATTACCAGTGGGATGTTGGCAGCTTTGATGCCCTTATTCGCCAGATAAAAACAGGTAGGTGTTTTGGAAACGCGGGAAACCCCGACCAGCACCAGATCAGCGTCTTTCAGGTCATCCGTTTCCTGACCATCGTCATGGGCCAGCACGTAATGCATGGCCTCAATTCTCTGATAATAATTCTCGTCCATAATGTACTGACCGCCAGGGTGACGTGTGGCTGTTTCTCCCGTTTCGGTGGAGAGAAATGCCACGGCATTATCCAGAACATCCAGCAGGCGTACCTGAAGGCTGGCACAGCCGGTTTCCATATCAGCCTGCAAAACAGGGTCTGTCAGAGAAGACATGACAGGGCCACGGTCCAGGGCAATATGGCGCAGCACGCGCCGCAGTTGAAGGCGTGAGCGGATCAGGTTCCAGTGGCGCAGCCGAACATCAGTGTTGGGAAACTGGGCAATACATGCCCGAGCGACAGCATCCAGCGTCTGGCCAGTGGCTTCAGAGACAAGGTGCAGAGTTAAGGTGTTTTGCTGCATGGCTGTTTACGTCAAAGCAATGGCCGCCCCCCAATGGGAGGCGGCCATGCTGTTCAGACTTTAACGGTTTTACGGGCAGCCAGCGCGGCCTGTGCGCTTGCCAGGCGTGCAACTGGCACGCGGAAGGGGGAGCAGGACACGTAATCCAGCCCAACTTCTTCAAAGAACGAGATGGAAAGCGGATCGCCTCCATGTTCCCCACAGATGCCCAGCTTGATATCGGGCTTGGTGGCACGGCCTTTTTCAACACCCATGCGCACCAGAGCGCCGACGCCTTCCTGATCAATAGAGATGAAGGGGTCCTGCGGGAGCAGGCCTTTTTCAACATATTCAGGCAGGAAGGACCCGGCATCATCACGGGAGAGGCCGAGTGTGGTCTGTGTCAGGTCATTGGTGCCGAAGGAGAAGAAGTCGGCACTTTCTGCAATTTTATCCGCAGTGATCGCGGCACGGGGTAGTTCGATCATGGTGCCAATGCGATACTCCAGCTTGGCGTTCTGTTCTTTCAGAACACTGGCAATCACGGCCTCACTGGCTTTACGTACCAGATCCAGCTCGGCTTTGGTGCCAACCAGCGGGATCATGATTTCCGGGATCACAGCCTTGCTGGTCTCTTTAGAGATGGCCAGAGCGGCTTCCGCAATGGCCCGCACCTGCATGGCATAGATTTCCGGGTAGCTAATGCCCAGACGGCAACCACGATGCCCCAGCATGGGGTTGGATTCGGAAAGCGCGGAGCGGCGCGCGCGCAGGGCTTCAACGTCCTGCCCCAGAGCTTTTGCTACGTCTTTCAGCTCAGCTTCCCCATGCGGCAGGAACTCATGCAGCGGCGGGTCCAGCAGACGAATGGTGACGGGCAGTCCGGCCATAATGCGGAACAGGGCCGAGAAATCATCCCGCTGGAAGGGCAGCAGCGCGCCAATGGCTTTGGCACGAGCAGCTTTTTCTTCCGTCATGATCATCTGGCGGATATGGCCAATACGGTCCGGCCCGAAGAACATATGCTCCGTGCGGCACAGGCCAATGCCTTCCGCGCCAAAGCGGCGGGCGGTCTCTGCATCTTCCGGCGTTTCTGCATTGGCGCGCACACCAAGGCGGCGCACGGAATCAGCCCAGCCCATCAGGGTGGAGAAGTCACCGGAGAGGGTCGGGGGAATGGTGGGCACACGGCCCAGATAGACAGCACCGGTGCCGCCATCCAGCGTCAGCCAGTCACCTGCCTTCAGCGTATGGCCGTTTACCGTCATGGTCTGTGCGCGGTAATCCACCATGATGCTGCCAGCACCCGCCACGCAGACACGCCCCATGCCACGAGCCACCACAGCGGCGTGGGAGGTCATGCCGCCACGGGTGGTCAGCACACCGCGGGCAGCGTGCATGCCGTGCACGTCTTCCGGGGAGGTTTCAATACGAACCAGAATGACGTCTTCGCCCTTGCTGGCGCGGTCTTCCACATCCTCCGCCGAGAACGCGATGACGCCGGTTGCAGCACCGGGGGAAGCAGGCAGGCCACGGGCCAGCTGCTTGCGCTCAGCCTTGGGGTCCAGAACCGGGTGCAGGAGCTGGTCCAGAGAAGAGGGCGGCACGCGTGAGATGGCTTCATCTCGGGTAATCAGGCCTTCCTGCGCCATGTCGATGGCAATGCGCAGCGCTGCGGCTGCTGTCCGTTTGCCGGAGCGGGTCTGGAGCAGATAGAGCGTGTTGCTCTGCACCGTGAACTCGATGTCCTGCATGTCTTTGTAGTGACGTTCCAGCAGGTCACGCACTTTCAGCATTTCCTGATAGGCTTCAGGCAGTGCTTTTTCCATCGGGTTCTGGTCAGGCGTTGCGCGCTCAGCCGCCATGGGCTGCGGGGTGCGGATACCCGCCACCACGTCTTCACCCTGCGCGTTGATCAGATATTCGCCGTAGAACACGTTTTCACCCGTGGACGGGTCACGCGTGAAGCAGACGCCGGTGGCGCAATCTTCACCCATGTTGCCAAACACCATGGACTGCACGTTTACAGCCGTGCCCCAGCTTGCCGGAATATCATGCAGCTTGCGGTAGGTGTTGGCGCGCGGGTTCATCCAGGAGCCAAATACGGCACCAATGGCGCCCCACAGCTGGTCCTGTGGTTCTTCTGGGAAGGGGATGCCGGTTTCATTCAGCACAATGTCTTTGTAGCCCTGAAGGACAACCTGCCATTCTTCGGCGGTCAGTTCGGTATCATCATCCTTGCCGAGTTCACGCTTGGTTTCTTCCAGCAGATCTTCAAAGCGATGATGAGAGACACCGAGCACTACGGAGCCATACATCTGGATAAAGCGACGGTAGCTGTCCCATGCAAAGCGGGTGTCACCGGAGGACCGTGCCAGCCCTTCAACCGTCTTGTCGTTCAGGCCGAGGTTCAGCACTGTGTCCATCATGCCGGGCATGGAAACGCGAGCACCGGAGCGCACGGAAACCAGCAGGGGGGCATCCGCATCGCCAAAGCGCAGGCCCATGGCCTTTTCCACGCGCGCCATCGCGTCATCCAGCTGAGCTTTCAGGTCAGACGGGTAGTTGCGGCCATTTTCATAAAAGGCGGAGCAGACTTCAGTGGTAATGGTAAATCCGGGCGGGACCGGCAAGCCGATATTGGACATTTCGGCCAGGTTTGCGCCTTTGCCGCCGAGGAGATTGCGCATTCCGGCGTTGCCGTCGTTCTGGCCTGCGCCGAAACTGTAGATCCACTTGGTCATGTTGCCGTTCACTTCGTTGTTGCGAACGCAGTAGCCTTATTGCCCGTACGAGGGGGAGGAGAACTGACGGAGAAACAGGCTGGTCTGCGAACGAATTTTATTTTTATTTTGTACGACGAATTCCACCCCTTCGGTACCGGATAGCATGGCGCAGATTTTTTCCCCGGGCAACGACTCTTTTTGGATTGTCAGGCAGAAAAATCAGTCTCCTTGCCTGCGCAGAATGCATTCCAGCCGACTTCATCTAAAGTGGCGATTTTAAGGTCTTCTGCCTTCTTGGCTTTTGACCCTGCTTTTTCACCCAGAATGACCAGATCTGTCTTTTTAGAGACAGAATCAGACACTTTTGCCCCCATGCGTTCCGCCATGGCGCGGGCCTCCTGACGAGTCAGGGTATGCAGAGTGCCGGTAAAAACTACCGTCTTGCCTGCCAGTGCGCCACCGGACACGGCTTCTTCATCCGTAATGGTCAGGGATGCTCTCAGGTCTGCCAGAGTGTCGCGGTTGTGATCTTCCTGCATGAAGGCCACCAGATCATCCGCAATCACACTGCCGATACCGGTAATGGAGCCCAGTTCAAGCCGTTCGTCTGACCCGATAACGGCCGCCTTGCGCAGCTGCTCCATCCAGTTTTCATAAGACCCGTAATGCCGGGCCAGCAGGCGGGCGTTACTGACCCCCACACGCCGAATCCCCAGCGCATAGATAAAGCGGGAAAAAGGAATGGTGCGCCGGGCCTCAATGGCCTGCATGAGGTTGCGGACAGACTGATCTCCCCAGCCATCGCGTTTCATAATCTCTTCGGCGTGGGTGTGCAGCCGGAAGATATCACCCGGTGTGTGCAGGAGGCCAGAATCGTAAAATTCCCGGATGCTCCGGTCGCCCAGGCCATCAATGTCAAACGCCGTGCGGGAGACAAAGTGGATCAGCCGTTCAACAATTTGCGCTGGGCAGGTCAGGCCGCCAGTGCAACGGCGCACAACTTCGCCTTCCGGCCGTACAGCCAGCGCTCCGCAGGCCGGGCAGTGATCGGGGAAGTGGAAGGGGGCATGCCGGGCCGGAGCATTGGGGGCAGGGGGCATGACGCACAGGATTTGCGGGATGACATCGCCCGCCCGTTGAATTTGCACCGTGTCACCGGGCCGCACGTCCTTGCGGGCAATTTCATCTTCATTATGCAGAGTGGCGCGGGTGACGAGCACACCGCCCACATTCACGGGCTCCAGATGCGCAACCGGTGTCAGAGCGCCGGTGCGGCCCACCTGAATCTCAATGGTTTTCAGGGTTGTTGTGGCCTGTTCTGCCGGGAACTTCCACGCTACGGCCCAGCGTGGCGCACGCCCGGCAAAGCCCAGCCGTTCCTGTAAGGTCAGGTTGTCAATTTTATAAACAACGCCATCAATGTCGTATGCCAGCGCGGCACGCTCCTGATTGACGGTGTCAAAAAACGCTTCAGCGCCACTTGCTGCTTCCAAACGCTGAGAGAGCGGGTTGACCGGAAAGCCCCATGCTCGCAGTTGCTCCAGATACTCCCAATGGCTCAGTGTGATTTTCTCTGAGCAGAAGCCCATGGCGTACGCAAACAGTGAAAGCGGCCGACGTGCCGTAACACGCGTATCCAGCTGGCGGAGGGACCCGGCGGCGGCATTGCGTGGGTTTGCGAAGGGTTTGCGCCCCAGTTCTTCCTGCGCGGCGTTAAGAGCCAGAAAATGCTCTTTTGAAAGAAAGACCTCTCCCCGAATTTCGATCAGCTCTGGCGCATTGCCATGCAGGCGTTCGGGCAGATCTTTCAGGGTGCGGAGGTTGGCGGTGACATCCTCCCCCTCAGTTCCATCGCCTCGCGTGGTGCCGCGCACAAACTGTCCGTTTTCATAGGTCAGGCTGATGGAAAGCCCGTCGATCTTGGGTTCCGCCACAAAGGCCAGTTTTCCGGCCTCTTCATCACTCAAGCCTAAAAAACGGGTAGCGCGGCTGATAAAGGTCTCAAACTCAGTCTGATCAAACACGTTATCCAGCGAGAGCATGGGCACCAGATGCCGGTGCTTGCCAAACGCGCTGTCCGGGGTGGCCCCAACGGTGCGGGCCGCGCTGTGTGCCGGTTCCGCGTCCGGATGCAGGGCCAGAAGCGTGTCATAGCGTTTGCGAAGAGCATCATACTCCGCATCACTCACCTCAGGTGCGTCGTCCGCATAATAGGCAGTATTGTAGCGCCCGATGAGGTCTGCGAGGCGGGCCAGTTCGGCTTTGGCCTGTGTGGCGTCCAGTGCGGTGGGGTCGGGGAGGTCAGTCATTGTCATGGTTCAGCAGGCTCGCAGCGGCGGCGCGGGCGGCATCGGTAATGACATCCCCAGCCAGCATGCGGGCAATTTCTTCCTGTCGTTCGGCGTGGCTAAGGGGGGCTGCGTGGGTGGCAGTCTGCCCGTCGCGCACAATCTTGCCAATGCGTAAATGCGCATCAGCACTGGC
>NZ_CALLXM010000168.1 GCF_937875265.1 uncultured Acetobacter sp.
CGGGATATGGGGCTGGAAGATTATCTTCAAACGGCTGTGCTGCGTGGGGTTCTGGCTCAGCGTCTGGTCCGGCGGCTCTGCCATAGTTGCCGTGCGCCTTTGCATCTGGATGACGCTTTGGCACAGCGCCTTGGGATTCCGGCAGAGCAGGTCGCATCCCTCTGGCATGCTGTCGGGTGTTCCGAATGTCGCCATACCGGGTATCGCGGGCGTATTGCCATTGCGGAATACCTTGTGCCGTCTCCGGCCATTGTCAGGTTAATCCTTGCCCGTGCTGACCATACGGCCATTGAGCGTCAGGCGGTATCAGAAGGTATGAAAACACTTTTCCAGGCCGGAATTGATGCGGCCTGTGAGGGTGAGACAACGGTTGAAGAAGTCATGCGGATTATCCGGGCCGAAACAGAGGCCGGGCCTGAACCCGGAGCGACAGGCATTTGAGCGCGACATGGCGCTATACTGCGCTGACGTCTGACGGGCAGCTGAAACGAGGCCATGCTCAGGGGGCGGATGAAAAGCATGTCATCGCGGACCTGCGGCGGAGTGGCCTGACCCCTGTGCGGGTCAGGCAGCAGTCCGAACGCGGCGGGCTGGGGTGGTTGCAGGTCTCGTTCTCCTTGCGCCGGGCCGGTGTGAGCCGCGCTCAGGTGACAGACATCACGCGGGAACTGGCCCTGATGCTGGGTGCCGGGCTGGACCTGGACCGGGGCCTGCGTTTTCTAATTGAAACCCTGCCAGAGAAGGGGGGCGCTGGCAGGCGTTCCCGTGCTGTGCTGATACAGCTTCGGGAGGCCATGCGGAATGGTGGGTCATTCGCGTCCGCGCTGGCAACCCGAGCCGACTGCTTCTCACCCCTCTATATCAATCTGGTGAAAGCAGGGGAGGCTGGAGGGGCGCTTGGTGACTCACTGGACCGGCTGGCAACCCTGATGGAGCGGGAGCGGAAACTCACCACCTCCATTCAGTCTGCGCTTATTTATCCGGCCATTCTGGTGGTTGCGTCCATCGGTTCGGTCGTGCTGCTGCTAACGGGCGTACTTCCGCAATTTGTCCCGCTGTTTGCTGAGGCCGGTGCGCAGCTTCCGCTGGTAACGCGTATTGTGATAGCCGCCGGGGATTTTCTGAAAAACTGGGGGCTGGCCATGCTCCTTATGTTTATTGGAGGCGCTTTTTGCCTGCGGGCTTTGCTGGCACGACCAGCGTTTCGTCTGGGGTTTGATCAGGTTCTGCTCCGCTTGCCTGTAGCCGGAAGTCTTTCGCAAGATGTCATGGCCGCCCGTTTGACGCGTACCCTTGGAACGCTTTTGCAAAATGGTGTGTCGTTACTCAGCGCGCTGAAAATCAGCGAGGACGTCATTGGGAACCGCGCCGGAGCACAGGCTGTGGCGGAGGCCGCGTTGATAGCGCGAGAAGGGGGCGGTTTGTCGCGCCCGCTGGAAGCCGCAGGAGTTTTCCCTCCACGTGCTATCCACCTGATGCGGTTGGGTGAGGAAACGGCTCAGCTTGGCCCGCTCTGCCTGCGGGCGGCGGAACTGCATGAAGAGGCCGTGCGGATCGGGTTGCAGCGTCTTGTGGCTCTGCTTGTTCCGGCTATTACCGTTGTTATGGGGGCTGTGGTGGCGGGCATTGTTTCTGCTCTGCTGCTTGCCATGCTGGGGCTGAATGACCTTGCGCATTAAGGAAGAGCAGGGGTTCACACTGCTGGAGGTGATGATTGTTCTGGCAATCGCAGGGCTTTTCCTTTCCCTGATGCTCGAACATGGCCCGATGCACAGCACGCTTGCGTCCTTCATGCGTGCGCGTGATGCGCTGCTTTCCACACTGCATACCGCACGACTGGACGCCATGACCAAGGGGGAGGTGGTGTCTGTTCGGTTTGATGCAGCACGGTTCACTTTGGTAGAGTTCTCGAAAAACACCATCCTTCATCAGGAGGCTTTACCAAAAGAGGCCGCTCTTCTGGTGCCGGGGCCTGTAGCATTTCAGCCGGATGGTCTGGGGCAGGGTGGTCCTTGGGTGCTGCATGTCGGTGCACGCGATATGACGGTGTCCATCAGTCCTTTGACAGGAAGGATCATGACACATGGTCCGTAAGACAAACTGCGCCGGTGAGCGAGGTTTTACCCTGCTGGAAGTTGTGGTGGCGATTGCGATTGCGGCGGCGGGCATGGCTGTGCTGGCGGCCACGTTGGGGGGCGCTCTGGAAAATTCAGCACGTTCCGGATACCGCGAGGAGGCGCTTACACGGGCGCGCTCACGGCTGGATGGCGCACTCGCCCGCTCGCGTCCCGATATTGGTCGGCAGGAAGGAGAAGATCAGGATGGTTATCGTTGGGTGATGGAAACCCGGCAGATTGCGGCCCTTCCATCAGGTGGCGGC
>NZ_CALLXM010000169.1 GCF_937875265.1 uncultured Acetobacter sp.
TGAAAACGGGCTGGACATGGTCAATGGTGCACGGGTGACAGACCGTGTGGATGCCTACCGGCGCGGCCATGTGCTGGGCAACCGGGTGCTGACCGGCCTGGTTACAAGCGTGTTTGGCCGCAGGCTTTCTGACATGCTTTCCGGGTACCGGGTGTTCTCGCGCCGTTTTGTAAAGTCCTTCCCGGCCCTCTCCTCCGGGTTTGAAACAGAAACGGAATTTACGGTTCATGCGCTGGAACAGGCCATGCCGATTGGTGAACTGCCAACCCGCTATCTGGAACGGCCACCGGGGTCTGCCTCCAAACTCAAAACCTATAGTGACGGCTTCCGCATTCTGGGCATGATCATCAATCTGGTGAAGCAGGAACGCCCCCTGATGTTCTTCAGCATCATCGGCGGTGTCGTGCTGCTGTGTGGCATTGGTCTCGGCCTGCCGGTCGTGCTGGACTTCTTCCACACAGGGCTGGTGCCACGCCTTCCCACAGCGGTTCTGGCCACCGGACTGGTAACACTGGCAGCGTTCTCCATGGGGTGCGGCCTGATTCTGGATAGTGTTGCGCTGGGCCGCCGGGAAGCCAAACGCCTCGCTTACCTCGCCCTCCCACCGCCGCCACGCACGATGGACGGGTTACCTGTGATCGAAGCCGGTTCCGGAAACTGACAATGGCATCCGGCGTCTCACAAAAAAACGATACCAGACAAGGTATCGTCTTCACCTGTCTGGCCTTTGTGGGGGCCATACTCAATATTCGTGCCACGTTCCCCGGTTATCTGTATTCCGATTCCAAGCTGATTCTCGAAGAAATTCAGAACCATGCTTACAGTGACTGGCATTCCCCTTTTTACAGATGGTTATGGGGGAAGTTTACCAGAATTCTGCCTGGCCCTGAATTCATCACCATTTTTAATATCGCGGGGTTGTGGCTGGGCTGTCTGGCCATAGCCCTTCTGATGCGCCGAAAACTTGGATGGAAAGCAGCACTTTTTCTTCTGGTTCCGGTGCTGCCCGGGCAGCTGAACATGACGGGTACTGTCGTCATTGACACAACCATGAATGTTTTCTTTCTGGCCGCGTTTGTCTTTTCCCTGCTGGCCATACAGGCTGCAAAGGAACGCCACAAACTCCTTTATGCGGTTGGTTCCATCCTGTGCCTGACAGCAACAGCCCTTGTGCGCAGCAATGCAGTCTTTGCCATTGTGCCGCTGCTGATGGTCAATGCCGGTCTGTTCGGGCGCTATGCTGCGTCTGGCCGTGGTCGTCTGCTGGTCTTTGGTTCAGCTCTTTGCGGGGTTCTACTGGCAGGCCCGGTACTGAACCGCTTTTTCAAACCTTACCACAGTCACCCGATTATCTCCCTGCAAATCAAACATTTGCAGCAGTTGTCCTATTATACGCAGAGCAATGTTTTTCCGGGCACATGGAGTGCTGAGCAAACGCATCAGATTATCCATAGCTGTGACAAACCCCGTGCGTGGGACAATGATTCTTTCTGGGGCCATTGCGGCTTTATTGCCCGCGCAGCCAATCAGGATGATGCGACCCGCCACGCCCTTAGCCACGCGTGGTTAAAAAATGTGGTGACGCATCCATTCGGATTTTTTGTCTCATCTCTGGCAACGTACAGGATCGCGCTGTTTGATCCCACTCGCCCGACCATGATGTTCAACTGGGCCATGCCGGACCTCAAAATCCCCTGGCAGGATCAGGAACCGTGGCATCCGACGTTGCATACCCTACATAAAAAATACATTGAATCCCCATTCAATATTGAACTCGGCAAGCCTTTTATGGGCATTCTCCTGTCCTGCCTTGGGCTGGTCGTCTGCTTTGTCACCCGCAACAGGCTGGACCTGTATGACCGGGTATTCTGCGCCCTCATGGTCTCGGGGATTATTTACCTGCTGACCTTCCTGCCAATGAATGTGGCCACGGAATACAGATATTATGTGTGGGGTCTGCTCGCTGCGGAACTTGGGGTTGTTTATGGTGCAACCAGCCTGCGTGGTGCTGCGTTTTTCAACTTCACAAAATATGCGGTGCCCCCTTTCATTAAGGGGCTGGTGGCGGTAGCAGTCGCTCTCGTTCTCACCACAAGACTGTTTTCCTACCCGCAAGACGTCAGAACTTTCCGTATCATCCCGCAGGGAGAAAACCCGACCCGTATCCAGTATCTGAGAGAAGATATTGATAAATTCTGGACAGATGCTTTCGAAGGTCCTGTTCAGGCTCCGGGCTGGGACGCAAACGGTAACGGGTTTCTCTCCCATAAAGGAGATGCGCCCTTCACTATGACCTTATCCCTGCCCTATCAGGATGCGGTTTTGGGTTACGCGACCGGCCCGGACTATGGTACCTTCCGTCTCTGCGAAGGGGAAAAATGCCAGACCGTGGATGCCCACACTGCCGCGCAGGGTGAACAGGCCCTTATTCTCCCCGGTGA
>NZ_CALLXM010000170.1 GCF_937875265.1 uncultured Acetobacter sp.
TTGGGCAGATCGGGCATGTTGTGGTGCTGGGTTTTTATACGCTTTTGCGTATGGCCAGCATGCTCTGCCTTGCGTCCCTTATCTGGGTTCCTGTGGGTGTGTGGCTGGGCCTCAACCCGTTAAAGGCGCGCCGGGCACAACAGATCGTCCAGTATTGCGCGGCATTCCCCGCTAATCTGTTTTTCCCCATTTTTGCGGCGATGATTATTTATTTTCATCTGGCACCAGATCTCTGGCTCACCCCTTTAATGATGCTCGGCGCGCAATGGTATATTCTGTTTAATGTCATCGGTGGTGCAGCATCCTTCCCGTCCAGTCTGCTGGAAGTCGGGCAGAATTTTGAGGTCAAAGGTCTGCTCTGGTGGCGAAAAATTATTCTGCCCGGCATTACCCCGTACTATCTGACAGGCGCTCTAGCTGCATCAGGTGCCGCGTGGAATGCCACCATTGCGTCGGAAATGGTGCAATGGGGCCATGAGACGCTTAAAACACACGGGCTTGGCGCCTATATTGCACAGGCAACGACCGAAGGTGACCTGAGTGAAGTCGCGCTGGGTGTTGTTGTGATGTCACTCTTTGTGCTCATCCTGAACTGGCTGGTCTGGCGTCCTCTTTCTGATTACGCTTACCGTCGCCTGAAACTGACCTGACAGGACCCAACAATGACGTCGCCCTCCCCCGCTGAGCATCCGACAGCCAGACACGCAACGGCGCTGGTTGAGGCGCGCCATGTCAGCCAGTCTTACCATAAAGACAGCACTGTTGATTTGCGGGTTCTGGATGACGTCAATCTGACGCTTCATGCTGGAGAAATTGTTGGTCTGCTGGGCCGCTCAGGGTCAGGGAAATCGACGCTCCTGCGCCTGCTGGCCGGGCTGCTCCCCCCTACATCAGGAGAAGTTTTCTGGAAAGGTGAGCCCCTGAAAGGGCCTGCCAATGGCGTTGCAATGGTCTTTCAGTCCTTTGCTCTTTTCCCATGGATGACTGTGGCGGAAAATGTTGCTCTGGGGCTGGAAGCAAAAGGCATTGCCGGTGAAGAGCGTGACCGTCTGGTGGAAAGCGCCATCGACCTGATTGGCCTTGGGGGATACGAAAACGCATGGCCCAAGGAGCTTTCCGGCGGCATGCAGCAGCGTGTGGGGCTGGCCCGTGCGCTGGTTGTACATCCGGACCTGCTGCTGATGGACGAACCTTTTTCAGCACTGGATGTTCTGACCGCTGAAAATCTGCGGACTGATCTGGTCGAGTTATGGTCAGAAAAAAAGCTGCCGGTTCAGGCTATGCTGGTGGTGACGCATAACATTGAAGAAGCTGTTCTGATCTGTGATCGGATCATGATTTTTTCCTCCAATCCAGGCCGCATTGCGCATGCCCTGACGGTGCCGTTTGCTCACCCACGGGACCGGGAAGATCCGGCATTCCGTCAGTTTGTGGACCATATCTATGCGCTGATGACGCAGCGGGCCCCGATTATTTCTGAAGCCGATATGGCTGTCGGCGTGAAGCAGGCGGTGCAGGCCACGCCTTCCTTCATAGCACTCCCCCTTGTGTCCATCACGATGATGATCGGGATGATGGAAGCGCTCGCAGCCCCCCCGCTCAATGGTCGGGCTGACCTGCCCATGCTGGCGGAAAAGCTGCAACTGGAGCTGGATGACCTGTTCCCGCTGGGCGAGTCATTGGAGTTGCTTGGGCTCGCAGAGCTGGAGGATGGTGACATCCTGCTTACCAATGAGGGTGTGCATTTTGTGCTGAGCGATCTTGAAGAGCGTAAAGCCATCATGAGTCATGCTCTGCTGCATCATGTGCCGCTGGTAAAAATGATATGCACTGTGCTGGATGAACGTCCTTCCCATAGCACGAACGCCGAACGCTTCCGGGATGCGCTGGAAGAGGCAATGTCCCCCGACTACGCCCGCCAGACGCTTCAGACCCTTGTTGGCTGGGCCCGCTTTGCGGAATTATTTGATTTTGATGAGGAGGGTGATCGCTTCTATCTGGAAGAAGCGATCACCGAATAACGCTGAAAGATCAGACGCTCAGCGCTTGAAACGAGCAGCGTAAAGTTTGCGGGCTTTAGAAACTTTGGGCGCAATAACAGCCTGACAGTAGCCAGTGTTCGGATTGCGCTCATAATAATCAAAATGCATGGCTTCAGCTGGCCAGAACGTCTCTAACGGAACAATCTCAGTGACGATTGGTGCGTCCCAGATGTTTGCCTGTTCAATTTCAGCCTTTATAGCAAGTGCTGCATTTTTCTGAGCATCATCAGCATAGAAAATAGCTGAGCGATATTGTGTGCCAATATCGTCGCCCTGCCGGTTCAACGTTGTGGGGTTATGCAGCGTGAAGAAAATTCGCAGCACATCGTCATACCCTATTACACTTGGGTCTAGTTCCAGGCGGATCACTTCCGCATGGCCTGTTCGGCCAGTGCAAACCTCTTTGTACGTTGGCTCAGATGTGTGACCACCGGTGTAACCTGGAGCTATGGACAGAATTCCTGCCATATCCCGAAAAACAGCTTCCATGCACCAGAAGCATCCGCCACCAAGAACTATAGACTGAGACATGGTCTCTTCCTCACTGTGTCTTGCATGTTAACGCCTACACGCAAGCTTTGTCGCAGCGTGCAGGCTTTTGCTCAGGAGATGCGGGCGAGTGCGGCCTTCAGGCGGATGCTTTCACCCTGCTGGGCTGCCAGACGATCACGCATTTCCTGAACAATTTCAGGTTTGGCACGTGCGACGAAATTTTCGTTCCCAAGTTTTTTATCGGTCTTGGCAATTTCATCATCCGCTTTGGCAAGTTCCTTCTTCAGGCGCTCTTCCTCAGCCGTAATATCAATCAGCCCTTCCAGCGGGATAATCAGGGTAGCTTCACCGACAACAGCCTGAGCCGAACCACGCGGTACATTGCCTTGCTGGAGTGCAACATGAGAAACACGCGCCATCCGGCCGATGGCTTCCTGCCAGCGTTCAGCACGTTCCATAGTATGCTGTGCCGCATCCTGCAGAAAGACCGGAGCTTTCTGAGACGGTGGCACGTTCATTTCTGCACGCACGGTTCGGATCTCAGAAATCAGCCGTATAATATGGTTACACTCTGCCTGAGCCGCTTCTGCGCCCGCCAGAACAATGGGCTCCGGCCATGCCTGAGAAATCAGGCTTCCCTGTTTGCCAAAGCCGAAAGATGTCCAGAGTTCATCCGTCACAAACGGCATAACCGGCTGGAGCAGCCGCAGAATAATCCCAAACACATAAGCAGCAACTGCGCGAATTTCAGCGGCTTCGGCTGTGTCATCAGACGCGAATACAGGCTTGGCAAATTCAAGAAACCAGTCGCAGAAACAGTTCCAGACAAAGCGATAGCAGCTCAGCGCGTAGTCATCGAAGCGATAGACTTCCAGCGCTTTGGTTGCTTCCTGAATAGCTGTTGAGGCTTCCGCAATAATCCATTGTCCAAGCGGTGATGTTACGCTTTGCGGGTCAAACCCATCCTGCGCTTTTACGCCGTTCATTTCGCAGAAGCGCGCAGCATTCCAGATTTTGGTTACAAATGCGCGGTAATCCTCAACCTTCTTGCGGCCAAGTTTCACATCACGACCAATGCCTGTCAGCGCGCAAATGGTAAAGCGAAGCGCATCAGCACCATAAGCATCAATCAGCTCAAGCGGATCAATCCCGTTCCCTTTGCTCTTGGACATTTTCTGGCCGCGTTCATCACGCACCAGACCATGAATGAAAATATCGCGGAACGGCACATCATGCATGAAGTGCTGGCCCATCATGATCATCCGTGCGACCCAGAAGAAAATAATGTCAAAGCCTGTCACCAAAACGTCTGTGGGGTAGTAGTGTGCCAGTTCGGGTGTCTTGTCCGGCCAGCCTAGCGTGGAAAATGGCCACAAGCCGGAAGAGAACCACGTATCCAGCACGTCTTCATCCTGAGACAGTACTTCGGTCCGTCCATAATGCGCATCCGCCTGCTTTTGGGCGTCAGCGTCATCATGCGCCACAAACACATGGCCGTCCGGGCCATACCATGCCGGAATACGGTGCCCCCACCACAACTGACGAGAGATGCACCAGGGCTGGATATCCCGCATCCAGGCAAAAAAGGTATTTTCCCACTGCTTGGGGACAAATGAGATTTTACCGCTGGTCACAGCCTCAATGGCTGGTCCAGCCAGTTTGCCAGCATCACAATACCACTGGGTGGTCAGGCGCGGCTCAATCACCGCTCCGCCACGTTCTGCATGTGGCACCTGATGTCGGTGAGGCTCGATTTTCTCCAGCCACTCCAGTCTTTCCAGCTCAGCGACAATGGTCTTCCGGGCCTCTTCACGGGAAAGCCCAGCCAGATTTTTCACAAACGCCGGATCGGCAAGGCCTTCAACGCTGGTCAGTTCATCTTCAATTTCGTCCAGAATGACCCGAGCCTGCTCATCAAGAATGGTGAGCATGGGAAGGTTGTGCCGCCGTCCCACTTCAAAGTCATTAAAGTCATGAGCCGGGGTGATCTTTACCGCACCCGTGCCTTTTTCCGGATCGGAATGCAGGTCAGCAACGATGGGGATCAGGCGCCCCGTCAGCGGAAGCCGGACAAACTGCCCGACCAGAGCGGCGTAGCGCTCATCTTCCGGGTGAACGGCAACAGCCGCGTCACCCAGCATGGTCTCTGGGCGCGTGGTGGCCACAGTAATGGTTTCACCGGGCTTGCCCTCGACGGGGTAGCGGACGTACCAGAGCTTTCCGGCAACGTCTTTGCTTTCCACCTCAAGGTCGGAAATAGCGGAACGGAACATCGGATCCCAGTTCACCAGTCTCCGGTCGCGATAAATCAGCCCCTCATTGAAAAGGGTGACAAACACTTCTTTCACAGCACGGGACAGGCCCTCATCCATGGTGAAGCGCTCACGCGGCCAGTCCAGTGATGCTCCCAGACGGCGCAACTGGCGGGTAATGCCACCACCAGACTCTTCTTTCCACTTCCAGACGCGCTGTATGAAGGCTTCGCGGCCCATGTCCTGACGCGTTATATTTTCTGCTGCAAGAGCCCGCTCGACAACCATCTGCGTGGCGATGCCTGCATGGTCGGTGCCGGGCTGCCATAGGGTGTCAAACCCCTGCATCCGCTTCCAGCGCACCAGCGTGTCCTGCAAGGTCATGGTCAGAGCATGCCCCATATGCAGGGTGCCCGTTACATTCGGGGGTGGGATCATGATGGTGAACGACTTTTTGCCGCTCTGCGGATCAGCTGAAAATGCTTTTTCGCTTTCCCACAGCTCGTAAAGTTTCTTCTCTGTCTCAGCAGGCTCAAAAGTCTTATTCAGCATGATATCCAACCAGAAAACGTAAAAAAGGCGGAAGGCATATGCTGCCCCCGCCTTTGCAAAGCTATAGTCCCTGCCACACACACAGGAAACATCTGACTGCTTCGCTTTTTGCTCTTAAAGCCAAAAAACGGAACGATCAGAGTAAAGACCGACCTGTGTTTTTACAGGCCGCGCTGCGTCAGGCGCTCAACTTCCTTGCGGACAGCAGCCTGCACGATACCAGCAAGGTGGGCATCAAGCCATTTTTTCAGGAAAACCCGTACTTCCTGCCGTACGATATCTTCAACGGTCAGAGACCCTTCGTGCGTGATGGCCACTTTTCTCTCCTCATGCTCTCTCAGATATTTTTCCTGCAGTTTTTTCTGCAGGACCGCAAATGAATTCCCAGTGTCGGACATAGTCTCGTCATTGAGAGGAATCGGCAGGGAACCGGACATACTTTCGGCCTTTTCAATCAGTTCAATTTGTCTGAGATCAGTAACAGACAGAACCTCAGTGTCATCAATAGCCGAAACGAACGATACCGAAGAGTGGCCTCCGTTTCGTTCGGCAGATACATGCATGCCAAGCTCATCCGCATGACTGTCATGCAACGGATTTATTGACCCCGAATCCTCTGGCTGTCCAGAGGAAGTTTGGAGCTGCTGCCCGGTGGGATGTATCGCTGTGGAATCTTCTTCCATCATGGCAGGAGAAAGAACCAGCACGTCATCATCCGCAGTGTGAGCTTCAGGCTGATCGCTCACGGCATGCAAATGCGACGACTGATCACTGCTCTCAGTCTGCAAAACCTTACGGATGGAGGACAGAATGTCCGCTACAGACTGCCCTGAATTTTCTGTGCCTTCTGACGGCGCCATTAAAATATCCCTGCTGAAAATGCCGGATTCAGCGTTTAGCGACCGGGCTGATTAACGGCATAGTCATTCAGCCCCCACAGGCGGTCTTTTACCGCTTTATAATATGCTTTGTCATCATAAAGCGGAACATTCAACTGCAGATCTGCTGCCGTCAGACGGCCTATGGCCGAGGCGACATTGTAGGACGCTATAACCATGTTACTCAGGCTTTGAACGAGAGCAATCTGTGCCTGAAGAAGGGTTTGCTGTTGCTGAAGGACCTCAAGGGTCGTGCTGGTGCCAACGATGGCCTGCCTCTCCACACCATCAAGAGCCACGGTGCCAGCTCTGATTGCCGCGCGATTGCTGGAAATGGCAGCCTGATAGGACACGAGTTTCTGCCAGTTTGAAACGGCATCCTGCGCGGCTGTGCGGCGCTGAATATCCACTTCTCGGTGGGCAGCCTGTGTTTGCTGTTTGGCCTGACGTATGGCGGCGTATTCTGAGCCACCCTGATAAATTGGAATATTAAAGTTCAAGACAGCATATTTATTTTCATCAATCTGATGATTCAGGCTTTGATTGATCTGACGACTATACGCGGCTGTCGCTGTAATTTTTGGCATAATAGCAGCCATTGCCACGGCTACGGCGTCTTTTTGTGATGATTCGGTAAACAGGGCATTAATGACATCAGGGTTATTTTTCACAGCGAGTGCAGAGGCTATCTGCTCGTTTTTAACTGGCAACACTAGGGGTTGCGGTGGAACAAGGTTAGGAGGCGGAGCCATGCCAACGATCTGCATATAAGTCGCCTGCGCTGTTTGCAGAGTGCCCTCTGACTGCTGGCGTGTGGCTTTTGCCGTTGCATAGGCGGACTCTGCCTGAGCAACGTCTGTTCGAGTAATTTCTCCGACCTTGAAGCGCTCGTTGGTAGCGCGCAGCTGCTGCTGCAAAACGCGTTCATTGTTGATGTTGAGCTGCAGGAGCTGCTCATCTTCAATTACACTTACGTAAGCGCTCACAACGTTTTTAAAAACCTGCTGTTCAATTGAAATCAGATTGGCACGTGCGGCCATCACTTTATTGACAGCCTGATGCGTGGAAGCTGTCGTTTTGCCGCCGCTGTAAATGGGCTGCTGGATGTTAACACCTGCGGTATATCCAGGCGTATCATATACACGTATATAGCCAGGCTGGTCCGCTGAGCCCTGATAATCGTTCGTTCCTTTGTAATAACTCAGGCCTACGCTTCCTGTCACTGTAGGTCGCCAGCCGGCCAAGGCCGTAGGGACCTGCTCATCTGTTGCGCGTAATGATGCTCGGGCTTGCTGAAGTGTCGGGTTGGTCAGGTAGGCTGAAGAAAGTGCTTCCTGTAGCGTATGGGGAACAAAAGAAGGGGAGCCGCTTCCATCATACTTCTGGGCCCACGCAGTGGAATTGCAAAGCATGGCGGCCATGCCCATCCCTACCCCGTAAAAACGCCGCATTTTCTTCTCCCGCCCGAATTACATTACAAATAAAGAGTTGCCACTTCATGCCACGATGAAGGTCAAATTTCTATCTTTTATAATCTAAAAAAGACTGAATCACGGAAAAGAGCCCATTTTTCATGAGATTAGTAAGCGACGCTTTCGGAGTATAAAGAACACAGGAAGCTTACTCCCGCGAAGCCAGGCGGCACCAAAAAATTGTTCGCCGGTTCATAACTGAATGGTGGCAGGTTATGTCTTACATAAATAAGTAAAATGATCACGTTTGTCGTGCGCGAATTGCCAAAATTCAAATTTGAACTGAATGCGTCAAATTATAAGAATTAAGCCAAATGCTGATTTCCTGTGCAATGTAGGCTTACAATTTTTTTGGTATAAATCTGTTTTATTACGATAAAAACTGGAGGTCCGGGCGGGAATCGAACCCACGTACGCGGATTTGCAGTCCGCTACATCACCATTCTGCCACCGGACCAGTGTGGTGTGCAGGCCTTATCCCCTTTAACGAGGCTTGGGTCAAGTCGTTGTTTAAAGGATTTTTAGAACTCTTTTCCAGAGACGTTTTGATGCTCGTTTTTTAAGGACGGGACCCTCCCAGGATTAAGAAGCTTGCGGAAAGAATGAAGCACGACACACGATGCACTCCTTACTCTCACCCCTAAAATCCTACCTGGCTCATGACAGGCCGACCCGACAAGTAAGGTTCTGACTTTAGAAAAATTATACGCGGGAATGCTCTTTCTGCCCTACATCCAGACTTTGCAAAATACGCTTTCGGAAGAACGCGGGTATCAGGCGTTCAGCAACCCGCAACACACGAAACTGCCAGGGGAAAATATACTCAGCCTGTCCGTTTTTAATCGCTTTCATGATCTGTCTGGCTGCATTTTCTGCGGAAACCAAAAATGGGCGAGCCCCTTCAAGGCGTTGACTCATGGGGGTGTCTACAAAGCCCGGTACAATAAGAGTCATCTGGACATTTTTTGGCCGCCACGCGAGATTGGCAGCCTGAGCAAAGCAGGCAAGCCCGGCTTTGGAACTGCTATAAGCGGCAGCAAACGGCAGTTCATAGAATCCGGCGACAGAGCCGATCAGAACAATTTTTCCATAGCCCTGACTGATCATGCTTTGAGCTGCGGCCGTAGCGAGCGTTACCGGGGTTGCATAGTTGACCAGCGCAAGTTTGAGGACATCGGCTGGGTCTTCGGTCTGCTGATCAAGCGATTTGATGTCAGAAAGACCTGCGCCCAGGATCGCCAGATCCAGACCATAGCGTGCTTGATCTTGTCGCAGAGCAGCAAGAGCCTTTTCACCATCAGAGAGGTCAATCTGTCGAGGAGAAACCTCGGCTCCACGAGCACAGCAAAGCTTGGCAATGGCGTCCAGCCGCTCTTTATTTCGCCCCCATAAAATGAGCGTGCGGCCCGGTCTGGCATAGCGTTTTGCGAGCTCTGCCCCTATACCCCCAGTGGCTCCTGTAATCAGCACAGACCGGAGTTCATGCCTGCTGGCTGAGACCTTGTTCACACTTCCCCCTTTTCCATTCCGTCGGAATGATGCATCACCTTGCGGTTTCCAGGCCCAGTTTGATGGAGTACCGATGACTACCCCGAACCAGATCGTCGTTTCCGCCGTCTCGGGCGCTCGTCAGCTTTCTCTCTTCATCAAGCTTCCGCGCCTGCTTTATAATGACCTGCCAAGCTATGTCCCGCCTTTGGACATGGAGCAGAAAGATATGCTCCATCCGCGCCGGTCACCGTTTTTTAGTCATGGCACAGCATGTTACTTTCTAGCCTGGCGTGATGGGAAGCCCATTGGGCGAATATCTGCACAAATTGATACTCTGGCACTTGAGCAGCCGGGCCCCAGAACGGGATTTTTTGGCGCGCTGGATGCGTTGGATACAGAGTGCGTCAAACCCTTGCTTGAAGCGGCAACGAGCTGGCTTAAGGTTCAGGGAATTGAACGGGTCCGTGGGCCATGGACGCTGAATTATCATGGTGAATCGGGCACCATGATTGAAGGCCAGATGGAACCCCCCATGATTGGCACAGGCTGGCACCCAGCCACACTGGGCCCGGCAATCGAGCAGGCAGGCTTTGCCAAGGCCATGGACCTGCTGTCCTACCGAATGGAAACAAGCCCTACTGCGGAGCAGGCCAACCGGATCCCTGCCAACCTGCGGCAGAGGTTGGGCGGCATTACGGTCCGCGGGCTGCGCAAAGATCATCTTGATGAAGACACTGATATTCTTCGGTCGATCTATAATGACGCATGGGAAGGGACATGGGGCAATGTTCCTATTACGGAAATTGAAATCAGGGCGCTTCTCAAGGCTCTGAAGCCTGTGCTTCGGCCTGAGCAGTATGTTTTGGTTGAATTCAAAGGAGAGCCGGTTGCTATCGCGCTGGTTATTCCCAATATTTTTGACCTGAACGGTGATGTCGGCGGTGCACCCTCACCTCTGGGGTGGGTCACGCTGGCTACACGTCTACTAACGCATGATTTTTATTCTGCGCGGGTGATCTTGCTGGGTGTAAAGAAAAA
>NZ_CALLXM010000171.1 GCF_937875265.1 uncultured Acetobacter sp.
TTATTCCAGCAGCCTCCAAACACATAGTTGTGACAATTATTCATGCATCGTGCCGCTCAAGGTCCTGATAGATTCTGAGATTATTGGTGCACATCACTTAGAAAACTTATTGAAATACTCTTTAAATAACACGGAGAAAGAGATCCGCATGACAACGCTTAATCTGGTTGATGCTCAGCAACGCGACAGAGTGGGGTCTTTCCCGTCTTTTGACCCGGATCATGATGACCTGACGGACTTTCGCCGCACTCTGGTTGAAGGAACAACCAGCCTTCTCAACTCCACCTCAGCCCCCTATGAGGAGCGCCAGATCCCTGGCCCGAAAGATGCGCCTTCTGTGCGCGTGCTGCTGTTCCGCCCACCGGAAAACAGCCAGCCAGCACCCGCCATTCTCTATATTCATGGTGGGGGGATGATTGCAGGCACACCGGAAATGCAGGCTGGAACACTGAGCCAGCTGGCACAGGAAACCGGAGCACTTGTTGTTTCTGTTGACTATCGGCTGGCCCCGGAAACACCCTTCCCCGGCGGGCTGGAAGATGCCTATGCCGCTCTCGTCTGGTTGCACAGCCATGCCAGCGAACTGGGTGCTGATGCCACCCGACTTATGGTGATGGGGGATAGCGGTGGCGGCTGCCTTGCCGCTGCGACAGCACTTCTGGCGCGGGACCGTCGGGACGTATCGCTCTGTGCTCAGGTTCTGATTTACCCGATGCTGGACCTGCGCACTGGCGGCCCGGAAGCTCCCTCTGATGACCCGACAACAGGAGAGTTTGTCTGGACACGCGCACAGAACCGGCATGCATGGGCAGCGGTTCGTGGCAATCTTCCCGCTAATGACCCTCTGTTTGGCTATTTATCGCCCGCGTTTATGAAGGATCTTTCCGGCCTGCCGCCAACATTGATTACAACGGGCTCGCTTGATCTTTTTCGGGATGAGGATGTCACGTTTGCACACCGCCTCTGGCAAGCAGCTGTGCCGACTGACCTGATTGTCTATGCCAATGCGGTGCATGGCTTTGATCTTCTTGCCTCGCCACTGGCCGAAAGAGCGCACCGTGACGTGACAGATGGTATCCGGCGCTTGTTCGCCTGAAATCGGCTGTGGGCAGCGGCTTAATCGCTGCCCTCTTTTTCAATCACAAGAATACGCGCAACACCCACCAACAAAAAAGGCGGCACCATGATGGTACCGCCTTTTTCAGACCTGCTTTACAGGAGCAGGACTTATTCCATCCATTCCGCAATATCGGGGCAGGAGCAGATCAGGTTCTTGTCACCATGAACGTTATCAATACGGCCAACCGGCGGCCAGTATTTGCTGGCAGGCTTAACGCCCGGCGGGAAGCAAGCCTCCTGACGGGCATAGGCTTGCGCCCAGGGTTCTACCGTCACAGCGCCAGCCGTATGCGGAGCGTGGCGCAAAGCAGAGTCTTCCGCGCTGATCTTGCCTGCTTCAATAGCGCGGACTTCTTCACGGATAGCCAGCATGGCATCACAAAAGCGGTCCAGTTCAGCTTTACCTTCGGATTCCGTCGGCTCGATCATGAACGTACCCGCCACCGGGAAGCTGACGGTCGGCGCATGGAAGCCGTAATCCACCAGACGCTTGGCCATATCATCCACTGTGACCCCGGCAATGTCTTTCAGAGGCCGCAGGTCCAGAATGCACTCATGTGCCACACGCCCTTTGGCCCCGCGATACAGCACCGGATAGGCGTCAACCAGACGGCTGACAATGTAGTTGGCGTTCAGGATAGCAACCTGCGTGGCACGCTGAAGGCCTTCATCCCCCATCAGGCGGATATAAGCCCATGAGATCGGCAGAATGGATGCGGAGCCAAACGGAGCCGCACTCACCGCCAGTTCGGTTCCAGCTTCCGCTGGGTTACCGGGCAGGAACGGTGCCAGATGGGACCGCACGCCAATCGGCCCCATGCCGGGACCACCGCCACCATGCGGAATGCAGAAGGTCTTGTGCAGGTTGAAGTGGCTGACATCCCCGCCGTAATCCGCCGGGCGAGCCAGACCGACCTGCGCGTTCATGTTCGCGCCATCCACGTAAACCTGACCACCGGCTTCATGCACCAGATCACAGATTTCGCGCATGCTTTCTTCAAACACGCCGTGTGTGGAAGGATACGTGATCATCACCGCAGCCAAATCCGCTGCATGCGTTTTCACCTTGGCCTGCATATCTTCAAGGTCGATATTGCCGCCTGCATCGCACTTCACCACAACCACCTTCATGCCTGCCATCTGAGCAGAAGCGGGGTTGGTGCCGTGGGCAGATGCGGGGATCAGGCAGACCGTGCGATGCGCGTTACCCTGTGCGCGGTGGTACGCGATAATGGCCAGAAGGCCAGCATATTCACCCTGCGCGCCGGAGTTCGGCTGGAAAGATACAGCATCATACCCGCTGATGGCGCACAGCCATTTTTCCAGATCAGCAAACAGGGTCTGATAGCCCTGCGTCTGGTCTTCAGGGGCAAACGGATGGATGTCACAGAAGCCGGGCCATGTGATGGGGAGCATCTCCACCGTCGCATTCAGCTTCATGGTGCAGGAGCCGAGCGGGATCATGGTGCGGTCCAGCGCCAGATCCTTATCAGACAGGCGGCGCAGGTAGCGCAGCATATCTGTTTCAGACCGGCATGAACTGAAAACCGGCTGCTTCAGGAAGGAATTTTTCCGATCAAGAGCCTGCGGAATCATGCTGCCAGCCGGAGCTAGTGCTGCCGCCATCGTGTCTACCCGGCCCTGTTCCCCACAGAAGGCGGACCAGACAGACGCCACGGTCTGGGCGGAACTGGTTTCATCCAGACTGACGCCAATGCGGCCACCACCGGCGTCACGCAGGTTCAGGCCAGCCGAACGGGCGCGGGCCAGAATGTCCGGCACGCCAGCCCCGGCCTGCACGGTAATGGTGTCAAAAAATGCTTCGGTTTCAACCGTAACACCCAGCGCCCTCAGGCCCTCAGCCAGTGTGGCGGTCAGGCCATTAATACGGCGGCCAATGGCCCGCAGGCCTTCCGGCCCGTGATACACAGCATACATCCCGGCAATAACGGCCAGCAGAACCTGCGCTGTGCAGATGTTGGACGTCGCTTTTTCACGCCGGATATGCTGCTCACGCGTCTGGAGCGCCAGACGATAAGCCGGACGCCCGGCACTATCAACGGACACACCCACCAGACGACCCGGCATGCTGCGCTTCCACGCATCACGCACCGCCATATACGCGGCATGCGGGCCACCAAAGCCCATGGGAATGCCAAAACGCTGGGTGGAACCAATGGCAATATCCGCCCCCAGTTCGCCCGGCGGTGTCAGCAGGGTCAGCGCTAACGGGTCTGCTGCCATAACGGCAATGCCCGATGCGGCATGCAGCGCGTCAATCACGCTGCGCGGGTCAGCCACCGCGCCGGATGTGCCGGGATACTGGAACAATGCACCAAATACGTCTGTGGGCACCAGATCCGTCAGCGGGTTGCCGTAAACCAGCGTAATGCCCATGGGCAGTGCACGGGTTTTCAGAACAGCAATGGTCTGCGGGTGGCAGTCAGCATCCACAAAAAATGTAGCGGCTTTAGATTTTGATACCCGACGGGCCAGCGCCATGGCTTCTGCCGCTGCCGTGGCTTCATCCAGCAGGGAGGCGTTGGCAATATCGAGGCCCGTCAGTTCCGTAATCATGGTCTGGAAGTTAAGCAGTGCTTCCAGGCGACCCTGACTGATTTCCGGCTGATACGGCGTATAGGCCGTATACCATGCCGGGTTTTCCAGAATGTTCCGCTGGATAACGGCGGGCAGGATGGTGCCGTAATAGCCCTGCCCGATGAGAGACGTCATAACCTGATTCTGCCCGGCCAGTTCCCGCAGGCGGTCCAGAACAGCGCTTTCACTCCAGCCCGCCCCAATGCCCATAGGCTTTGTGGCACGGATGGCCGCAGGAATGGTTTCCTCTGTCAGCGCTTCCAGAGAGGAGGCCCCGACAGTCTTGAGCATGACCGCCAGATCATCCGGTGTGGGGCCAATATGGCGGCCAACAAAAGGCCCTGCCTCTGGCTGAAGGCCGGCAAACGCCGGCAGGATTTCAACAGAAGAACCGGACGAGCGGTTTGGGCCGGAAGCAATGGAAAACATGCGGGGATATCCTGAAAAAGCTAAGCGGCAGTAATGACGTTTCCCGAGACCGTCTTTTTAGGCGATAAAGGCGGCGTAAGCGTCTGCATCCATCAGGGCAGCAAGCTGTTCCGGCTTGGCCAGACGGAATTTGACAATCCAGCCTTCGCCTTCAGGGTCAGAGCTGACGCGGGCCGGGTCATCTGACAGCTGCGGGTTGTTGTCCAGCACTTCACCATCCACGGGGGCATAGATGTCGGACGCAGCTTTCACGGATTCCACTACAGCGATGGAATCACCAGCCTGCACCACGGTGCCTGCATCACGGGTTTCAACAAACACCAGTTCACCCAGCTCTTCAGCAGCGTGTTTGGTGATGCCAACAATAGCGGTGTCACCCTCTACGCGGAGCCATTCGTGTTCTTTGGTGAAATACAGGGTCATAGGTCAGCACTCCAAAAAAAGCAGATCGATTGAGAAACTCTGAGAAAAAATGCGGCTCTTACCGTTTAAAACGGGCAGCAACAAAAGGCAGAACATGCACAACAGCAGGCACAGCACGGCCACGCAGTTCCGCAACAACCGGGGTCTGCGGGGCAGAGGATGCCGTCGCGACGTACCCCATAGCCACAGGAGCTTCGACCGTGGGGCCAAATGCGCCAGACGTCACTTTACCCAGCGGCTTTGTAAATTCGGCATCTTCATAAACCGGTGCACCGCCACGCAAAGGTGCGCGGCCTTCGGGCAGCAGCCCCACACGGCGGCGGGACACGCCCCCTTCAAGCTGAGCCAGAATCACATCCGCACCGGGGAAGCCACCTTCCCGCACGCCGCCACGGCGACGGCTTTTCTGAATGGACCATTCAAGTGCTGCTTCAACCGGGGTGGTGGTTTCATCAATATCGGAGCCATACAGACACATCCCGGCTTCCAGACGCAGGCTGTCCCGCGCACCAAGGCCGATCAGTTTGACAGCAGGCTGTTCCAGCAGCTTACGGGCCACGCGGGAGGCATCCATAGCGGGGAGCGAGATTTCAAACCCGTCTTCACCCGTGTAGCCGGAGCGGGAGATGGTGCAGAGCGCGCCATCCACATCCACGTCACGCACGTCCATAAACTTCATATCCCGCACGGCGGGGGCAAGTTTAGCCAGTGCAGCTTCGGCTTCCGGACCCTGTAGGGCAAGGAGCGCGCGGTCTTCCAGCACTTCCACCAGACAATCGGCCAGTTCATCCTGAAGGTGCGCGATATCAGCATCCTTGCAGGCGGCATTGATGACCAGCAACAGGGATTCCCCCATCCGGGCCACCATCAGGTCATCCAGAATGCCACCCTGTTCATTTGTGAACTGGGTGTAGCGCTGCCGACCATTTTTGAGGGAGACAATATCTGCCGGTACGAGGCGTTCCAGCGCGTGGGCTGCGGCATCTCCATCCCCGGAGCGAGCGCGCAGACGCACCTGCCCCATATGGGAGACATCAAACAGGCCTGCATGGGTGCGCACATGTCGGTGCTCCGCCATAATGCCATCGGCATAATTCAGCGGCATGACATAGCCCGCAAACGGCACCATTTTGCCGCCTGACTCTTCATGCAAACGATAGAGGGGAGTGTGAAGGAGAGAATCAGCGCTCATGGCCGCAGCCTTCCGTAAGAGGACGGGGCCGCTTTTCACACGCTGAACAGATACCAACGAAGAAAGACAACATAAGGGCCCCGGACCAGGATAATCCGTCTGCCCCTTCTGTTTTTTTGCCTGAGATCGCTATCCCGTCGGCGGACGCTCAGGCGCCTCTCTCCAGAAGTTTACCGCGCAGGGTCCTTTTGCCTGAGAGTTTCCGGGGCGGTTGCTCCTTCGGCGCCGGTACAGGACCGGTCTCTCCCTCTGCGCAGCTGGAACCGTGACATCATTGCGTTAGCAAGTCAATCACGATCCTTGTAAGTCTCTGGTACTCTTTACGCTTTTTCTGTGGGCAGGTGCCGGGCAATATACGGTGGCAGGTTGAACGCGCCAACGTGGATTTCCGGTGTCCAGTACTGGGTTTTTTCCAGAATACCGGCGTCCTGCGCACGGGCGCGCACAGCGGCGACATCCTGGCCTGCGGGGCTTTTGCCCTTGGAGGCAATACCCAGCGTCATGAACCCACCAACATAGGTCGGCACAGCCGCCACGTAAGCAGACACATGCGGGAAGAACTTGGCACGGCGCAGGCTGGTTTCATGCAGTTCATCCGCCTGCATGAAGGGCACGCCACACTGGTTTACAATCAGCCCCTCAGCCGTCAGCACGCGGGCGCAATTTTCATAGAACGAGTCTGTGAACAGGACTTCACCCACGCCAATCGGGTCGGTGCTATCAACAATAATGGCATCAAATGACGCATCAGCCGCACGGGTCACGTAGTCGATTCCATCGCCTACAATCACCTCTGCACGCGGGTCATTCCATGCATCACCGGCAATGGCGGGCAAGAATTTTTTGGAAAGCTCAATGACGGCGCCATCAATTTCCACCATCACGGCTTTTTCCACGCCCGGATGTTCCAGCACCCTGCGCAGCACGCCGCCATCGCCCGCACCGATAATCAGCACGTTACGCGGAGCCGCATGCGTAAACAGCGGTACGTGGGTAAGCATTTCCTGATAAACGAATTCATCACCCTCAGTAATCTGCACCACACCATCAAGCAGCAGCACACGACCGTGCGATTCGCTTTCAAACACCACAATGTCCTGAAACGGACTGCGGGTGCGGGCAAGTTCCTGTTTGACACGGAAGCGCTGGCCCCAGTTGTCGTACAGGGTTTCGTCAATCCATTGATCAGCCATGATTTTTAGTCCTGATTCAGCGGACAGGGGCCAGAACATACGCTCTGGCCCCTGCCGGGAAAATACATCTCACAGATAACGCTGTGCGATGTTTACAGGGCGACGCGTCCGCGCCGCTGTTCATCCACATCCAGACGCTCAGCCTGAAACAGGCGCTGCATCACCGGGATAGCCAGATTAGGGTCACAGGCCCCGCACATAAAGATATCCACGGCGGCGAAGGCGCGCTCCGGCCATGTGTGGATTGAAATATGGCTTTCGGCCAGCACAACCACGCCCGACACGCCGCCATTGGGCGTGAAGTGGTGGAAATGGCTGTGCAGAATGGTCGCACCCGCCGCCAGAGCGGCTTCACACAAAGTGCGGTCGATCTTTTCAGGATCATCCAGATTTATGGCATCCCACAAATCAACCAGCAGGTGTGTACCTGCAAATTTCTCGCCATCTTTAACGACGAAGTAATCCTTGCGATCATCGTCAGACGAGACCGGAACAGAAGTTGCCTGGTTATTGCTCGGGTGTTCCGAGACCATCCCCAGTTGAGCAAGTGCGTTCATCGACGTACTCCCAAACCAGTAGATAGCCTGTTGGGCGGGATCGCCCCCTTGGGCCAAGAGGGCGAGTAACTAAGGTCTCGTGTCCGACCTGACAAGTCTTATCTTGTTCATTTTGGCTTTTTTTCCAAAAACCGTCACAAACCCGCGCAAGCTCTTCTCAATGCGCAGAGCTGCGGAGTTTGGTGTCCTGTATCTGCATAGCAAACAGCGCATCACGCTCACGGCCCAGTGTACGGCCAGCCAGCCAGCCTTTCAGAAGGGTCAGAGTAGCCGAATCCTGCGCAGCAGCAGCATCCGTTGCCAGACGCAGGGCCAGATTACGCTGCGGTTCCGTCAGCGCCCCACTCTCCGGCAAACCTCGGGTGGCCAGACGCCCGACAACCAGAACAGCCTCCGCCCAGCGCTGCTCTGCCTCATATAGCCGCCCGCGCAGATCCAGCCCGGCATCGGTTTCATCCTGCCCCAGCAGGGTCAGGGCTTTAGCGGTATCTCCGCTGGCCGCAGCCAGACGCGCGGCATCATACGCCCGCTGCGTGGCCAGTTCTCCCGGTATGGCAGGAACTGTTGCACGGTCCAGCGCCTTTTGCGCCAGCTCCGGACGTCGGGCCTGCAACCCGGCCTGTGCCAGAAAATCCTCTGCTTCCGCCCGTGCCACAGGGTCAGCCTGCATGGCAACGGACTGACTGAAGGCAACGGCCGCAGCATCGGGCCGCCCGGCCTCCATCAGCATTTGCCCATACCCCACCAGCAATTTCGCCTTCCCTGCCCCATCCGGCACACGCCCCATATGCGACGTGACCAGATCAAGCCTGATGGACTGAGTCAAAGATGCAGCATCTGAATGATGCTCCCCGGCAGCCCCTTTCTGCGCGGAGGCCGGAAAAATCATGAACCGCAAAGCATCCTGATACGCAGCTGCCAGCACATCCTGCGGGGTGTCCGGCCCGGCATGCAGGCCATCCAGCCCAACCAGTGCGGCCTTCAGCTGGCCCGCCAGCGTCAGGGCATGAGCCAGACCCAACCCGATAGCGGCTTTTGGCCCGGCAGGAAGTACGGCAGGCTGGCCTTCATTGTCCAGCAGATTGCCATAGGCTTCTATCGCCGTAACAGGCGCAATCATGTCATGCTCCAGCATCAACCCCACCAGAGCCGCGCGGGCATAGGCCGTGGCCTGAGCAGACGAAGACGCCGTCAGATTTTCAAGGGCGACGCGGGCTGTTTCCGCAGTTCCATTCCGAACCAGGAGGAGGGCTCGTGCTGTGTCATACGCTGCATCATCAGGCAGTGAGCCTAGCAGACGCACCGAGGCAGCATCTCCAAACCGGGCGACATACGTCGCAGCCTGCGGCAAAACCAGCGCCCGCACTGGTGCCGGATAAGCCTGCAACTGCGCAAAGCCAGTGGCTAGCAAAACCGAGGTGATGTAACTGTTCCCCCCGGTTTGCATCAGATACAGGCCGCGCCACACGCGGGTTTCCGGTGCATCGCCCAGATGCACACCATCCAGAGCCTGTGCCTGCGTAGGCTGCCCGGCTAGCAACGCTGCTACAGCATGCAGAAACGCCCCCTCCGTGCTGCCTTTGACGCCCTGCTGCGGTGCGGCATCCAGAACCTGCAAGGCCTGCCTGGGCTGACCCGCGGCAAATGCGGCCTGTGCCGCAACCACACGCGCTGAAGCACTCAGCCCAGCCCCGGCACGAGACACAGCCAGCAACTGCGTTTGCATCCGGGTGCGCAGGGTTTCTGCTGGTTCATCCTGAAGGCCCAGCCATTCCCAGTCCTGCCCGTGCGTTCCCGCCTTTACAGGTTCCAACGCCAGCCCCACCGGCATGGGATGCAGGCCAATTGCGTCAAGCACCGCTCCATCCGGCGTGGTGCGCAGGCTGAGCTGACCGGAATCAGCAGCAATCACCACCCCTTCCAGAGAAGGCCGCACAGTATATCCCACCGCCTGCCGCACCTGAGGCATGCCACCAGTAGAAGCCCGGGAGGTTGCAATCAGCAAGCGTCCGCCTGAGGCTGGGTCGGGCAGTGATAAAACCTGACCCGGCTGCTTCTGCGGGAAAAGCACAGCCCCCGGCGCCATGACGGGTTCCATACCAGCGGGCTGCGGGGAATGTGCAGAATCGCTTTGCCCTGAACTGTCAGCCTGCAAAACCCAGCCGTCAGTCTGGCGCGTGAGCGAGAGGTGCGTATGAGCAGGCAGATGCAGCCGAATGAGTGTGCCGGTATCCAGCACCGTGACATCCAGACTGGAAAAAATGCCCCCACCCCCGTGGGCGCGAGTCAGAGCAGGTAAAGGCCGGTCTGCCACCACTACAAAATCCGGCCCGGACCAGAACGCGGCAAGGCCTGTCTGCGAATCAAAAGGCAGGAAAAGGTTATGCTGGGAGGTTTCATCCTCCTGCTGGGTCAAGCCATCGTGCTGCACAGGCTGCACGGGCGCTGCCTGCAAGCCATCCACCCCGCTTTCTGCCGCACAGGCTTTGCGAGGGGCCAGAAGACCAGCCTGAGACGCAAGCGCCTGCGTCAGTATGAGGCATGTGAGAATCCTGAGCGCCCTTCTGTTTCCCGACACGGCCTGTCTGCCACTCCCTGCATGCTCTGCCACCTGAAAGCGGCCGCCTCTTTTTGCACCATTCTAAAATTCT
>NZ_CALLXM010000172.1 GCF_937875265.1 uncultured Acetobacter sp.
GGCATTTTGCGGCTGACACCTGAACGACATCGCCCGCTGGTCCGCACTCTTCTTCAAACCATTGCGCATACGCTTTCTGCATGGGTGGCGGGGCAGATGCTGGATATGACGGTGGTTGGCGTGCTCACATGGCTTGGCCTGTGGGCCATTGGCATGCCGCTGGCTCTTCCGCTGGGGCTGGTGGCAGGCACAGCCAATTTCATCCCGTATCTGGGCGCGTTTGTAGGGGCTATTCCGGCTTTGCTGATCGGCTTGTCCGTCGGTACGCAGGAAGCCCTGATGGTGCTGGGTCTGTACGGTGTCATTCAGGCGTTTGAGGGCTACGTGATGTCTCCCTTTATTCAGAAACGTGCAGTGAGCATGCCGCCTGCACTGACCATTTTGTCCCAGACCATTTTCGGTGCCTTTCTGGGGATGTGGGGCTTCATTTTTGCATCTCCCCTCACGGCGGTTCTGCTGGCTGTTGCCACCAGATTATCCGCACCGCTTAAAGAAAAGGACATGCTCTAAAAACCTCTTTTCCTCCTGCCTGACATGCCCCATAGGGTGCGCCACATGCAGTGCAAAAGGGATATAAAAGGATGAACACGCGCAAGCCGCTGGACGCACAGGCTGTCTGCCTCATGGTGGGCCTGTGTTGCTGTTTCGGGTTGCAACAGGTCGCGCTGAAAGCCTCGGCGCAGGACATGGCCCCCATCCTTCAGGTTGCTTTGCGCTCCGGTCTGGCGGCTGTGCTGGTCGCTCTTCTTATGGTTTTTCAGCGTGAACGCCCGGTGCAGGTGGCGCAAACATGGAAGCCGGGTCTGGCTGTTGGTGTGCTGTTCTCTCTGGAATATCTGTTTCTGGGGCAGGCGCTGCATTACACATCGGCCTCTCGTTCTGTTGTGTTCCTGTATACCTCCCCCATTTTTACCGCCCTCATTCTGCACGGGCTGGAGGTGTCAGAGCGCATGGCGCCGCTCCAGTGGGCAGGCATCCTGTTAGCCTTTGGCGGAATCGCAACGGCGTTTTTTGATCATCACGCCGGGGCAGGGCAGGCGGGGTCCATGCAGTTTCTGGGGGATGGGCTGGCGCTTCTGGCCGGGGCAAGCTGGGGTGTGACCACCGTTGTCATCCGCATGTCCGGCCTGGCAAAAATTCCTGCCAAGCAAACTCTTCTTTATCAGTTGCTGAGTGCGTTTGTTTTGCTGCTGGCAGCATCCGGAATTTTTCATCAAACAGCCTTTACGGTCACACCACTCCTGTTGCTCAGCCTGAGCTTTCAGGTGATTATCCTCTCCTTTGTGGCGTTCCTGCTGTGGTTCTGGCTGCTGCGCCAGTATCAGGCCTCACGTATTGGCGTGCTGTCTTTCATGACGCCGCTGTTTGGCGTGGTGCTGGGGGCTGTGCTGCTGCATGAGCCTGTGGAGCCGGGTTTTGTCTCCGGGGCTATTCTGGTGCTGGCCGGGGTGATGCTGGTCAGTGGATATGGGTGGATAGGCCAGAGCCTGAAAAAGTTCAGAAGACCCACCGGGGCCTGAAGGCGGAGGGGATCACATAGCCGAGACCAGCATGGGTCTTTGTATGAAATATGTCTATAAAGGTGGCAACAGGCACTTTTTTTATGCATGTTTAGCTCCTTCTTTGCGCAGCCCCTGTTTCAGGAACCGGCAATGCCTACCTCCCCAGACTATGAAAAATTCAATACTCTCAGTCCGTTTGAGCTGAAAGATCAGCTTATCAAGCTGGCATGTGGCCGAGCGCAACGCGCAATGCTGGATGCCGGGCGTGGTAACCCCAATTTTCTGGCGACACTCCCCCGGCAGGGGTTTTTCCAGCTCGGCCTGTTTGCCACGTCGGAATCTGAACTCTCTTTTTCCTATATGGCAGAAGGCATTGGTGGCTTTCCCCGTCGGGACGGCATTGAGGCGCGCTTCAACGCCTTTGTAGCAGACCATAAGGCGGAACCCGGTGTGGCGTTTCTGCGCCGTGCGCTGTCTTATGTGCGGGACCAGCTCGGCCTGTCCGCTGAGGGCTTCCTGCAGGAAATGACTGCGGGCATTCTGGGTTGTGACTACCCCACACCCCCGCGCATGCTGCGCTATTCCGAGCAGGTGGTGCGCCATTACCTGCTGCGGGAAATGGCAGGCGGCACCATGCCAGATGCCACAACCGAACTGTTCGCGCTGGAAGGCGGCACGGCGGCCATCAGCTATATCTTTGCCTCCCTGCGGGAAAACGGCCTGCTCCGCCCCGGCGATAAAGCTGCCATCGGCATGCCGGTTTTCACCCCGTATGTGGAAATCCCGGAATTGCGGGACTACCAGCTTGAGGAAGTGCCGGTTTACGCAGCGCCTGAAGCAGGCTGGCAGTATCCGGATAGTGAGCTGGATAAACTGCTGGACCCGGCCATTAAGGTCTTTCTGGTGGTTAACCCCAGCAACCCGCCCTCTGTCAAAATGAACGATGCCGGGCTGGCCCGCATTGCTGATATTGTTAAAACCAAACGCCCGGACCTCATGATCGTCACGGATGACGTTTATGGCACCTTTGCAGACAATTTCCGCTCTCTCTACAGCGTGTGTCCGCAAAATACCGTTCTGGTCTATTCTTTTTCAAAATATTTCGGGTCAACTGGCTGGCGTCTTGGCGTCGTGGCCATGCACACCCAGAACGTGCTGGACCGCGCACTGGAGGCCCTGCCGGAAGAAGAAAAGGTCGCGCTGGACACACGTTATGCCTCGCTCACCCCGGATGTGCGCGCCCTGAAGTTTATTGATCGTTTGGTTGCGGATAGCCGCAGCGTGGCCCTAAACCACACCGCCGGTCTGTCCACACCGCAACAGGTGCAAATGGTGCTGTTTGCGCTCTTCGCCCTGATGGACGGCCGGGAAGCGTATAAAAACGCCCTGAAAAACCTGCTGCACCGGAGGGAAATTGCCCTCTATCGGGACCTTGGCGTTCCTGCCCCCAATGACCCCGGCAGCACGCATTATTACACCCTGATTGATCTGGCCAACGTTGCCACTCAGCTTTACGGCACCCGCTTTGCCCGCTGGCTGATGACGCGTGTGGACTACCAGACCATCCTGTTCCGTATTGCGGAAGAAACCGGTGTAGTGCTCCTGCCGGGCGTAGGCTTTGCAGTGCGTCGTCCGTCTGCCCGTGCATCTCTCGCTAACCTGAATGAATACCAGTACGCCGCCATTGGTGCCGCCCTGCGGCGCATGGCGGATGAGTATTACGAACGGTATCAGCGCGAAAAAAACGCAGATAAAGCAGGCAAAAATACGCCCTGATGAACTCCTCCAGCAAAGAGCTTTAAGGGGCGACCCTGTGTTCTGAAGGCCAGAAAGCATACAGGCAGCCAGAGAGCGGGCAGACTAAATCCGTCTGCCCGTGCAGGGCCACGCCTATGTGGATAACGCCTCGTTCGCCTTTACAGACTTAAATGTGCACATACAAAGCAGGGCGGTTTCTCCGCGCCAAAGCTTCAGTAGTGACCCCCTATCAACACCAGAAAATCCTTTGCAGGAAGAAGGGAGTGTCTCTTTATTTAACAAAAAATATCGTATTAATTAAATAACACATAAATAATGTTGCGAATCGAATTCAGCGAATTGACGGTGTGCTTTTCACGCTATAAGCCACAGTGTGTATGCACTTATTGTGGTCGTGTTATTATGATATCACCAAGGATCGTCGTTTTAATTGGAGCTATTATGTCGTCTTGCGGGATGACCACGGCCCTGGCGCACGCGCAGGAGAGTGCGCCCAAGAGCCCCGTACAGGGTGATGAGGCAGAGAAGAAAAGAGCGTCCGGACATCACAAACCCCATGCAGGCAAGCCTAAGGGGCCCCATTCGGAAGTGGTGGACGTGCACGGTACCGCAACCCCCCCCTTTTCCGGGGGCGCACTGGGGAGCAAGCGGGAGCTGGATACGCCCTTTTCTATTAGAACCATCACCAGTGCCGAAATACAGGAACGTCAGGTCAAATCTCTGGCTAGATTGCTGTCTCAGGATGCGTCCGTTGTGACCAACGGGGATACCTATTCCTTTAACGCCTATAGCGTGACGGTAAGGGGTGTGCCGCTGGATGATTATAACGGCTACAAGATCAACGGCTCACCCTTTTACATGACAACCGTTGAGCTTCCGCTGGAAAGCTTTGAAAACGTACAGCTTTTAAAAGGCGCGTCCGGGTATCTGTACGGGTTCAATGCGCCGGGCGGTATCATCAATTACCAGACCAAAAAGCCAACGGAACACCGGACGTTTGAAGTCGATGCCGGATATAGCTCAGGGGCTGTGGCCAGCGAGCATATTGATACCGGTGGCCGCCTGTTTAACAAAGTATTTGGCTACCGCGTAAATCTGACACATGAAAAAGGGGAAACCTATAACGGCTCCCATGTAGAGCGGTATTCCGGTTCTCTGGGCGTAGATGCCCGGATTGCCCCAAACCTGCTCTGGACTGCGGATGCTATTTATCAGGATAGAAAAATACGCGGTGCGGTTCAGGACTTTTTTATTGATCCGCAAACCTATCCTACCACAAAACTTCCGGACCCCATCAGTGGGCATAAGGACCTTAATTCATACCCCGGCTCCATGTTCACATCGCACGTCCTGTTTCTTACAACCGGTTTGAAATGGGATATCAGCAAGAACTGGAAATTTCGTGTGGATTACAGCCACAGTCAGGACTGGCGTTCTTATCAGAGCGAGTGGATGTCTCTTAACAACAGGGCGGGGGATTATGATTCCTACCTCTCTACAGACCCGCGCAGCTGGTCGGACTATAATCAGGCGCAGGGTATTCTGGAGGGCAGCTTTCACACCGGCTTTGTCAAACATGATGTGACGTTGGGGGCCACATGGCAGGGGCTGACAAAATATCTCCCCACCAATTCCGAGTATGTGAATATCGGATCCCAGAACATGCATGCGCCGATTATTTCCAGACCCTATCCCGTCAATAACGAGTCATCTGTGTACCGGAACTATCGATCTGATCAGGTTGGGCTGTTCCTGAGTGATACTGTTACCTTCAACCGCCAGTGGTCCCTGCTGGCTGGTGTGCGGTACACCAATTTCCAGCAGAACAGCTATAGTGCTGCGGACGTCAGAACGACATACAAGGTTAACCCCGTCACACCCACGGTGGCTCTTTTGTACCATCCCGTGCGAAACATGACAGTCTATGCCAGCTATGTTCAGGCTCTGGAAAATGGTGGCACAGTGGGAGACACTTACAAAAATGCCCGCCAGACACTGCCGCCCATTCGGTCAGATCAGGTTGAGCTGGGCGCCAAAATCACGCGCAGAACCTGGGAGCTGACAGGCGCGCTCTACCGCATCACGCGTGGCGCGCAGTATGCCAATACCAATAATGAGTATGTCTCCAACGGCACTCAGCTTTATCAGGGGGTTGAGCTGAACGGCCACGTCAATCTGCCGCTGGGCATTGTGCTCACGGACAGTCTGGGGATTGAGGCCTCAAAATACAAAAAGACAGACCCATCCATTCAAGGTAACACAGCAGAAGCAATCCCGACGTTTCAGAACATGTTTACGGTAACTGACAATATCCCCAAGGTGCCGGGCCTGTCTGCGTCAGCAGAAGTGCATTACACTGGCAGAATGTGGGGGGATGCGACTAACCTCTACCACATTCCGGCTTATACGCTGCTAAATTTACGGGCCAGCTACCGCACAACACTCGGAAAACACCGTGTAACCTTCAGGGCTGAACTGGATAACGTGGCCAACACACACTATTGGGGTGTTCTGGCCTCAGATTACTTCTTCGTCGGTCCACCTAGAACCGTCTATCTGAATGCCCGGTTTGATCTCTGAAAATCATCTTCTATACCTGAGAGTCTTTCATAATATATGGTCCACCTGCCTGGATATCAAAAGAGAGGATACCCATTTTACCCTGACTGATGGTTTGAAGAGGAAGCAGGGCATTACCATTTGTCCAGGAAAATCCTGGTTTGTCAGGAGTGTACCATCCGTCAGGCTGTGTATCTTCAAGCTGGATAGTGATTTTTTTCGGATGTTTATCCATCGTGAAAGTTATGTTTCCTACAAAAACGCCCAAGAGCCGTAGATCTCCGATCAATGGGCCAAATACATCAACCGGCCGTATCGCATGGGATACCAAGCGGACAAAACGGGTGCCGCCGGGAAGCATGAAGCTGTAATGTGCCCCTTCTGGACGCATGGGCTTTATGGTGGCTCCAGTATTGCTGAGCAGATGTAGTCCGGGGTCTGAAGTCAGCCCATATAACTCTGTAGCAGCCCTGAAACCGGAAGCCTCACTCATAATATTTTCCAATAAGAAATAAACACTAAAAAGGGTACCATTCGTTAAAGAATGGTACCCTCTGTCGTTCAGGCAGATTGCATTACGGAGACTGGGGCCTGTTCCTGCTCAACAGAATACTGTTCAGCGGGAGCGGCGGTAATGGTCAGCATTCCCATCATGCTTTCAGTCTGTTCTGCCAGCGGAAGCAGAGCATCGCCTTTCGTCCAGACATACGTGGTATCACCGGCGTTATTGTGCCAGCCACCCGGAGCAGTACCATTCAGATACGTTGTAATCTGACGTTGCTGTTTGTTACCCATAAACCATACGCCCAGAACAGCAACACCCAGGTAGCGGCGATCATCCACAAATGGGCCAACGTCATCACTCGGGCGGCTGATGCGGGAGGCGACCCTAACAGCGTCAACGCCAGATGGCAGCATGAAGCTGTACTCCTGACCATCGCGCCGTATGGGGCGGATAATGGCACCGTTACGCATCACAAGATGCAGGTCGGGGTCATGCGTTGTCAGGCTCGTTCTGGCAACAGGCTCCATGCAACCTGCTACCTGATTTTCCCGTGTTTCCAGGTAATGATACAGCGGCTCTACAAAACTGCGGTCTGTGCACAGAGGGGCTGCAGCATCGTTACTCCAGCTCCGCGTTGCTGTGGTGCGCAGCGTGGCAATCTTGCTATCCTGGCGGAAGGATGAGCGATTACCTGTATCCAGGTAGCTTTCTGTCAGCATGCCATCTGCCGTAATGACGGACTGCTGTTCAGTTTCTACATGGTAATAATCGTAAGAAAAAATAGATTTATCGTAGAAAATAGACATGCCGTTAACCAGCATACGCACAGGGACAAACCTGTCTTTGAAAAACAGGCAATGTTCTGCGGTAAGCAGCATGTCTTTGTAGGGTACGCCGTCAGCAATGGCATCTTTTAGAACGCGAACTGGCCAGCCAGCTTCGTCATCAGGCAAATTGAGACGAACATCGACATGCGCTTTTCCGACCCAGACGACAGGGCGGATAATATCCGTCGCGTTTTCCCAGTCAAAAGCAATAATTTCGTCGCCAATACGTACATCTTCGACAGCAATATTGCCGTTTGTTGTACGGATCATGCTACCCGCAAGGAAACAGGCGCCTACGTACGTATTTTTATCATCATAGCTGATGACCAAAGGATTGGTCGTCGAACCATCTGTATAATAAGTGCCTGTGGCAAGGGTTACGCCGTTAGCAGTATTTGCAGTGTACGTTCCTACTGTGCTCCCATCGGCCCCATAAAGAGTGACTATACTTGTGCCGACAATTGAAGAGCTATCAATTGTATATTTTGCGACAGGCGCAATTGTATCTTGAAATTCTATCGTATCAGATTTTGGATTGTAGTTATTAATTGTCGTTGAGCTAATATCTATAAGTGTTCCGCCCGCATTGACAACGAGTGTTCCACCGCCTGTTGTAAAATTAATAGTCGAGCCTGTGATCAGGTTAATGAGACCAAAGCTACCAGCGAATGTACCGCCATACCCAATATTGATGGTTGAACCGGCTAAAGCGGAAGCAATAACGTTACCACTGAAAGATGCAACGCCACCATATACGTTGATCGTCTGGCCACTGAGTGCGTTGACCAGAACGTTAATAGTCGTGTCACCACCGATCCAGAAAGTATTTCCGTTCAGGAGGGAAACAATGATAGAGAGATCACCGGTTGATCCTGGAAGAGTAACAAATGTTCCTCCGCCTAGGCCAAGTAATTCTGTGTAACCGCTTGAACCAGTAACAACTCCGCCACTTCCAAGTAAGCCAGTTCCAAGGACCCCTGTATTCACATCCTGGGCTGATAAAAGATATTTTCCAGTGCTATCTTTTACACTTACTGTGTAGCTATGCCCACCAACACCCAAAAGTACTGGCCCGTTATCTACTATTGTGTAAGTGATGCCGTTTACTGTTTTTGTATATGTTGTAGGCATTTTTATAATTCCTGATGTATGCAAGAGCGATTTCACACATACGCATTATTAAAATCGCGTTAATGTTATTATTACCCAGATTTCGTTAAATCAAGAGAAACAAAATTTCTAACGAAATTGTGAGTTGAACAAAAATTGCATAAATAAACAGTATTATTTTAAAAAATAATATATTTTATGAGACACCGTAAGGAAATAGGGAGATATATAATTGAGAGGAAATTGAATATTTTTGGGAAGTGTGAAGGAGTAAGATATTGAAATATATGTATAAAATTATATTTATAAAATATTTTTTATAAAAAATCGAGCTAAGATGTCGAGTGCAGACGATTTTACAAAAAGATCAAAATTCCAAAAAGAGATGGGACTGTAATTGTGACGGTAATTGATTCTCGAACGAGAACTGCCGTCAATATGTTTATGATTGTTCATTAAATTACGAATGAGTTATGCTATTTGTATTCAAAGGTGAGGGTATAAAGAAATGCAAATACCAAGGTGACCTCTTTTATACCTAGTGTTCCTATAGATACTGAGTGTCAGTTTATCAGGCTACGTGCAGTCGAATGACGCATTAGGGTTATTGAGCATCGCGGATGTATGAAGGGGCATATAAGTTTATTAAACAGTAAGAAAATAAGGCGACTTCAATATTTGAATGAGGAACCATTGAAATATTTAGAAAAATTTTGGTGTTTAATATGCAATAGTTTCTCGAGCGCTCAGACTGGATCTACGTTGATATGAAAAGTAGTAAAACTGTGGATGCTGTTTGATAAGGGCAGAATTTCTGCTCGAACAAAAATGGTGAGTATTACACGCAGTGTTTAGGAAGTAATTTTAGAGCATAAATCGGATAAAATTCCAAACTTTCCACTAGAAAAAACAAACACAAACAATCAAAGCATCAGGACTTAGGAGTGAATTGAAAATATGTTTCATTTAAAAAATTGATCAATTCACAAATAAATAGGATTATTTTTTAGAATAGTTTCAATTTATGCGCTAAAAATAAAAATTAATAAGGCTTTTCAGTAATCTTTTTGAAAAAAAAGAGGCGACGGTGACAGTCCTCACTTGCGACTCCTACGCCCCTTCGGAGAAACCGAAAGGGCGCCTTAGAATTTTTAGCCGTTCTTCCCAAATGCCGGGCGGGTTGCTTCAAACAGGAACCATGTGCGGCGTTCCGTCTCATCAATCCAGTTTTCCAGCAGGCTGGCTGTGGCGACGTCATTGGCGTCATCACACACTGCGTGGACCTTACGCATCCGGGTGGTAAGCGCCAGATTATCGTCGCGCAGCTCGGCCAGCATGTCTTCTGGTGTCACATACAGCGCGTCGTTATCCAGAACCTGCGTGCGGCGGCCAATTTCACCCACAGAATGCAGCGTGGTGCCCCCAATTTTACGGGCGCGTTCTGCCATTGGGTCAGTCATGGCAAAAATCTGCGCGCTCTGTTCGTCCAGCAGCAGGTGGTAGTCACGGAAGTGGCGGCCGCTCATATGCCAGTGGAAATTCTTTGTTTTGATATAAAGGGCAAAAACATCGGCCAGCGTGTCGGCCAGGCCAGCGGCAACTTCCCTGACGCCTTCAGCCTTCAGGTCAGTCGGGGTGCCAAGATATTCGCGGATATGGGCTTCTTTAGCGGTAGGAGCTGTTTTCGTCATGAACCTCATCCTTCTTTGCCTCAGGCGCTACAGATGTAGCGTTCTGCTGTTACAAAGGAGGTGGGACGGGAAAAGTTCCGTTACAATGGACGTGGAGCCAGCCATGCCGTTTATGCAGAGAGAGCTTGGGCTTTTCACTTCGCCCGCGCTGGGCAGGCGAATGAGGTAAAAACCACAGCCCATACGGTTCACAGTTCTCGGCCAGTCGGCACCCTTTTTGCGT